>NZ_JBEXHW010000001.1:0-147411 GCF_040608235.1 Streptomyces sp. NPDC005202
CAGCACCCCACGAGCCCGCACCCGCACCAGCCACTTCGCGCGACTTCGCCCCGCCGACCAAACGATCGACGGGGCGAAGAACGCGTAAGGCCCCGAATTAACCAACAGCGTCCCACACGGCTCCGGGGCCTTCGTCCACGTCTGTCACCGAGGCTCCGTAGACTGGCCCCGTGAGCGACCTCCCCCGGCACGACGACAACGAGCAGCCCGACCCCCTCGACTCCTTCGGCGAGATCATCGCGGCCGAGACCGACCGCGACCCCGATCTTGCGGTGATCGAGGCCGGCAGCCGTACCCTGCGCACGCAGGGCGGCCCGCCGCAGGCCGACGTACCGGCGCGGCCGGAGGACCCCGAGGCCGACAAGGCGCTGCGCGAGGTCGAGGGGCAGCTGGCCACTCGCTGGGGTGAGACCAAGCTGGAGCCCTCCGTCAGCCGCATCTCCGCGCTGATGGACGTCCTGGGCGAGCCGCAGCGGTCGTACCCCTCGATCCACATCACCGGGACCAACGGCAAGACCTCCACCGCCCGCATGATCGAGGCCCTCCTGGGCGCCTTCAAGCTGCGGACCGGCCGGTACACCTCCCCGCACGTGCAGTCGATCACCGAGCGGATCAGCCTGGACGGCGCCCCGATCTCCGCCGAGCGGTTCGTCGAGACATACCAGGACATCAAGCCGTACATCGAGATGGTCGACGCCTCGCAGGAGTACCGCCTGTCCTTCTTCGAGGTGCTGACCGGCATGGCATACGCCGCCTTCGCCGACGCGCCCGTCGACGTGGCGGTCGTCGAGGTCGGCATGGGCGGCAGTTGGGACGCCACCAATGTGATCGACGGTGACGTCGCCGTCGTCACCCCCATCGACCTGGACCACACCGACCGCCTCGGCTCCACGCCCGGCGAGATCGCGGGCGAGAAGGCTGGCATCGTCAAGCAGGACGCCACCGTGATCATGGCCCAGCAGCCGGTGGACGCGGCCCAGGTGCTGCTGAAGAAGGCCGTCGAAGTGGATGCCACCGTGGCCCGTGAAGGGCTGGAGTTCGGTGTCGTGTCGCGGCAGGTCGCCGTCGGCGGGCAGCTGCTGACCCTGCGCGGCCTCGGCGGCGAGTACACGGAGGTCTACCTGCCGCTGCACGGCGCCCACCAGGCGCACAACGCGGCCGTCGCGCTCGCCGCCGTCGAGGCCTTTTTCGGGGTCGGCGCCCAGCGGGCCGAGCCGCTCGACGTCGAGACCGTCCGCAAGGCCTTTGCGTCCGTCGCCTCCCCGGGACGGCTCGAGGTCGTACGCCGGTCGCCGACCGTCGTCCTGGACGCCGCGCACAATCCGGCGGGCGCCCGGGCCACGGCCGAGGCGATCGGGGAGGCGTTCGACTTCAGCCGGCTGATCGGAGTGGTCGGGGCCAGCGGCGACAAGAACGTGCGCGGTCTCCTCGAGGCCTTCGAGCCGATCTTCGCCGAGGTCGTGATCACGCAGAACTCCAGCCACCGCGCGATGGACCCGGACGAGTTGGCCGCGATCGCCGTCGAGGTGTTCGGCGAGGACCGCGTCCAGGTCGAGCCGCGGCTGCCGGACGCGCTGGAGGCCGCGATCACGCTCGCCGAGGAGGAGGGCGAGTTCGCGGGCGGCGGTGTGCTGGTCACCGGCTCCGTCATCACCGTCGGTGAGGCCCGACTGCTCCTCGGGAGGGGCTGACTTTCCGTGCGTACGCTCTGTTCCTCGACCCTGATCGGCGAGTTCTTCGTCATCGGCTTCGCCGCGCTGGTCGCGATGAAGTACCCCTCCCTGTCCACGACGACGGTGTGGACGGTCAGCGGCATCGCGATGCTGCTGTGCGTACTGCTGTGCGGCATGGTGACCCGCCCCGGCGGCGTGGCCCTCGGCTGGGCCCTCCAGGTCGCGCTCGTCGCCTCCGGCTTCGTCGTGCCGACGATGTTCTTCATGGGCGCGATCTTCGCGGCGCTGTGGTGGGCGTCGGTGCACTACGGCAAGAAGGTCGACGAAGCCAAGGCCAGATTCGCCGCGCAGCGCGACTCCTCAGGGGCTGACGCTGCGTAACAGGGGCGAGGACACGCCCTGTAACCTCGTCCCACCGCACACCTGTCAGGAGTAAGGAGCCCTCCCGTGACCCAGCGCACCCTCGTCCTGCTCAAGCCCGACGCCGTCCGTCGCGGCCTGACCGGCGAGATCATCAGCCGTATCGAGCGCAAGGCCGGCTGGCAGATCACCGCGCTGGAGCTGCGCACCCTGGACCAGGAGACCCTGGAGCAGCACTACGGCGAGCACAAGGGCAAGCCCTTCTACGAGCCGCTGGTGGAGTTCATGTCCTCCGGCCCGGTCGTGGCCATGGTCGTCGAGGGCGAGCGGGTCATCGAGGGCGTCCGGGCGCTGGCCGGTCCCACCGACCCGATCGCCGCGCCCCCCGGCTCCATCCGCGGCGACTACGGCGTGATCGTCCGCGAGAACCTGATCCACGCCTCCGACTCGGAGGAGTCCGCCGAGCGCGAGCTGAAGATCTTCTTCCCGTGCCGCGTCTGACCCACGGGGGCAACCGGGTCCCGGCAGTGCTTTCTGACGCCACGTCAGCTCATCCGCCCGCCTGACCTGGGGCGGCCGCGGAAAGCCGGCCGCCCCCTGGTATACGCGTGCCGATCGGGGGAACGGATGCCTCCGATGGACCGTCTCCACAAGCGAGGCGGTACGCCATCTGCCGACAATGGCGAAGACCCTCGCGCAGTGTTCGTGCAGGCGCGTCTACGATGGAAGCCTTCACGTCACAGCACCCACCTCGCCGACCTGAAAAGCCCTCAAAAGCTCCCGGGAAGGCCAGACGAATCCTGATGGGGAACTCAATGTCGTTCATCGGCCGTGACATGGCTGTCGACCTCGGGACCGCCAACACGCTGGTGTACGTCAGGGGTCGCGGGATCGTACTCAACGAGCCGTCCGTCGTCGCGATCAACACGAACACCGGTGGCATCCTCGCGGTCGGTGCCGAAGCGAAGAAGATGATCGGCCGCACGCCCGGCAACATCGTCGCCGTCCGTCCGCTGAAGGACGGCGTCATCGCCGACTTCGAGATCACCGAGCGGATGCTCCGCTACTTCATCCTGAAGATCCACAAGCGGCGGTATCTGGCTCGTCCGCGGGTCGTTGTCTGCGTGCCCTCCGGCATCACCGGTGTCGAGCGCCGCGCCGTCATCGAGGCTTCGTCCCAGGCCGGCGCCCGCCAGGTGCACATCATCGAGGAGCCCATGGCCGCGGCCATCGGCTCCGGCCTGCCGGTCCACGAGGCCACGGGCAACATGGTGGTGGACATCGGCGGCGGCACCACGGAGGTCGCGGTCATCTCGCTCGGCGGCATCGTCACCGCCCAGTCCATCCGCGTCGCGGGCGACGAACTGGACAACGCGATCATCCAGCACATCAAGAAGGAGTACTCCCTCCTGCTGGGTGAGCGGACGGCCGAGCAGATCAAGATCACGATCGGTTCGGCGTACGACCTCGACACCGACGAGCACACCGAAATCCGCGGCCGGGACCTCGTCTCCGGGCTGCCGAAGACCGTCGTCATCTCGGCCGCCGAGGTCCGCAAGGCGATCGAGGAGCCGGTCAACGCGATCGTCGACGCGGTCAAGACGACCCTCGACAAGTGTCCGCCGGAGCTGTCCGGCGACATCATGGACCGGGGAATCGTTCTGACCGGCGGCGGAGCGCTGCTGCGCGGCCTGGACGAGCGGCTGCGCCGGGAGACCGGCATGCCGATCCACATCGCCGAGGACCCGCTGGACAGCGTGGCGCTCGGCTCCGGCAAGTGCGTCGAGGAGTTCGAGGCGCTCCAGCAGGTCCTGGACGCCCAGCCGCGCAGATGAGGTAACTCTTCGATTCCGCCGTACGAGATGATCTCCTCTCGTGCGGCGGATCGTTGATATAGAGGCATAAGCTCCCACAAAAGAGCCCCTGGGGGATGTCCTGGGGCTTTCCGAATCCCGATGAGGAAGGCACGGCCGCCGCACGTGAGGGACACACGAGAGAGCCGGCTGCTCCTGGTGCTGCTGATCGCCATCGCGTTCGCGCTGATCACAGTGGACATCCGCGGGGGGCAGAACTCCCCGGTGGACGGTGCCCGGCAGGCCGCCGCCACTGTCTTCGGCCCGATCGAGAACGGCGTGTCGGCCGCGGTGAACCCGGTCGGCAGCGCGGTCTCCGCGATCCGCGCCTCCGGGGAGCGGCACGACCGGCTCGCCGCGCTGGAGAAGGAGAACGCGGCCCTCAAGGCCAAGCTGGGCAGCGACGACCGCAACCGCAGCCGCCTCAAGCAGCTCGACAAGATGCTGAAGCTGGCGGGCGAGGGCCAGTACGGCATCAAGGGCGCCGAGGTCATCGCCATAGGGGCGGCGCAGGGCTTCTCCTGGACCATCACCATCGACGTCGGCGCCAACGACGGCATCAAGCGCGACATGACCGTCGTCAACGGCGACGGCCTGGTCGGCCGCGTCACCACCGTCGGTCCCGACTCCTCCACCGTTCTGCTCGCCAACGACCCGGACTTCACCGTCGGCACCCGCATGGAGGGCAGCGACGAGCTGGGCTTCGCCTCCGGGCAGGGCGACCGCCCGCTGCGCCTCCAACTGCTCAACGGTAAGGCGGAGGTGAAGAAGGGCGACCGGCTGGTCACCTTCGGCTCGCAGGCCGACAGGCCCTTCGTGCCCGGCGTGCCGGTCGGTGTCGTCTCCCGCGTCGACCCCTCCGGCGGCGGCCTGACCCGCACCGTCTACGTGACGCCGTATGTCGGCTTCACCAAGCTCGACCTCGTCGGTGTCGTCGTCGAGGCCCCGAAGAAGGACCCGCGCGACACCGTCCTGCCGCCGAAGTCCAAGCCGACCCCGACGCCGACGGTGACCGTGACGGTCACCCCGTCCGCCAGCGCGTCCACCGACGGCCAGCCCACCGACGGCCAGCCCACCGACGGGCAGCCCACGGATGGGCAGCCCACCGACGGCCAGCCCACCGACGGGCAGCCCACCAACGGCCAGCAGCAGTAGGAGCTCGAAGTCCCATGCGCATCAACCGGATCCTGCTCTCCACCGCGCTGGTCGTCGTCGCCCTGGTCGTTCAGGTGAGCGTGTTGGCCCGGCTGCACCTGCCGGGCGCCGTACCCGACCTGCTGCTGCTCACCGTCCTCGGCCTCGCCATGGTCTACGGCCACGTCGGCGGCGCCCTCGTCGGCTTCGGCGCCGGCCTGCTCGCCGACCTCGCCCCGCCCGCCGACCACGCCGCCGGCCGCTACGCCCTCGTGCTGTGCGTCATCGGCTACCTCGCCGGGCTCATCAAGCCGGAGACGGGCCAGGTCAGGTCGGCCACCGGCCCCATGGTCGTGGTGGTCGCCGCCGCGCTCGGCTCCACGCTGCTGTACGCCGGCGTCGGCGCCCTCGTCGGTGACACCGCCGCGCGCCATGTCGGCCTGGTCAGCCTGCTGTTCACGGCTGCCCTGTACGACCTGCTGCTGGCGCCGTTCGTCGTTCCCGGGATCATGGCGCTGGCCCGCCGTGCGGACAACGACCCGCTCGCCGAGACCAACTCCGCGACGAGGAAGGCCACCGACATCTCCTCCGGCTGGCTCTCCTCCGGCACCGGCCTGCGCATCGGCGGCCAGCGGGGCGGACTGGGCGGCCGGAAGCTGAAGTCCACCCGGTCGCGCATCGCCCGCGCGGGACGCATCAAGGGGGTCAAGCGCCTGTGACCAAAGGGGAGTTGGCGGCCGTACGGCCTCACAGGTCCGTCGTATATGACTCGTACACACACTGAGAGGGGGAGACAGCAGCAGTGACCAACATCCCCGAGACCGGACGGACTCCACGGGTCCAGATCCGGCTCGTCGTCATCCAGATCCTCGTCCTCTCCCTCCTCGGCACCCTCGGCGGCCGCCTCTGGTACCTCCAGATCCGCCAGGGCGCCGAGTACCAGAAGGAGGCCTCCGGGAACCACGTCCAGCAGGTCGTGCAGCCCGCCGTGCGCGGCTCGATCCTGGACGCGCGCGGCGTCCCGCTCGCCGACAACGAGACCCGGCTGGTGGTCTCCGCCTCCCGCACCGACCTGATGAAGCAGAAGGACGACGGCAAGGCGGTCCTCACCAAACTCGCCGGCGTCCTCGGCATGGACCCCAAGGAGGTCATGCAGAAGGTCCGGCTGTGCGACGCCAAGACCCCGCAGCCGTGCTGGAACGGCTCGCCGTACCAGCCGATCCCCATCACCGACGAGGCCACCCCGAAGCAGGCCCTGCAGATCCGGGAGCGCGCCGAGGACTTCCCCGGCATCACCGCCGAGCCGGAGGCCGTGCGCCGCTACCCGAGCCCCGGCAAGGCCAACACCGCCCAGGTCCTCGGCTACCTCTCGCCGGTCACCGACGACGAGATCCAGCAGGCCAAGAACAGCGACTCGCCCTACCTGCGCTCCGACATGGTCGGCCGCTCGGGCCTGGAGCGCCAGTACGACAAGTATCTGCGTGGCAAGGCCGGCGTCACCCGCTACGAGGTCGACAACCTCGGCCGCGTCATCGGCAAGGCCGAGTCCGACGCCGCCGAACCCGGCTCCAACCTCGTCACCAGCATCGACGCCCGCGTCCAGCGGGTCGCCGAGTACCAGCTGGACGAGGCGATGAAGAAGGCCCGCCAGCAGTTCGACAAGGTCTCCGGCGAGAAGTACAAGGCCGACTCGGGCGCCGTCGTCGTCATGGAGGCCAGGACCGGCCGGATCGTCGCCATGGCGTCCAGCCCGACGTACGACCCGAACGTCTGGGTCGGCGGCATCTCCGCCAAGGACTACAAGCAGCTCACCGGCAAGGGCTCCAACTACCCGCTGCTCAACAGGGCCATACAGGGTCAGTCCGCGCCCGGTTCGACCTTCAAGGTGGTCTCCACGGCCGCCGCGGTCGAGGCCGGTTACGACTTCAACGGCCGCTACCCGTGCACCAGCTCGTACTCCGTCGGCGGCCAGGTCTTCAAGAACTTCGAGGGGGAGAACTTCGGCCCCATCTCGCTCGGCCGGGCGCTGGAGGTCTCCTGCGACACCGTCTTCTACGGCCTCGCGGACAACGAGTGGAGGAAGGACGGCGGCATCAACCCGAAGAAGACGCCCAAGGACTACTTCTTCAAGGCCGCCCACCAGTTCGGCCTCGGCAAGGAGACCGGCATCGACCTGCCCAACGAGGTCACCGGCCGCGTCCCCGACCGCCAGTGGAAGCTGAACTACTGGAAGGCCAACAAGGACGCCTGGTGCAAGACGGGCAAGAAGGACGGCAGTTACGTCGAGAAGATCGCCTACGAGAACTGCCTCGAGGGCAACAAGTTGCGCGAGGGTGACGCGATCAACTACTCCATCGGCCAGGGCGACACCCTCGTCACCCCGATCCAGGAGGCCGTCATCTACGGGGCGATCTCCAACGGCGGCACCGTGTACGCCCCGACCATCGGCAAGGCGGTCGTCAGCGCCGACGGCAAGCACGTCACCGAGATCAAGCCCCGGCCCCACGGCAGGCTGCCCATCACCAAGGCCACCCGCGACATGATGGACCAGGCCCTCGCCGGCGTGGCCACCCGCGGTACCGCCGCCTGGAAGTTCACCGGCTGGCCGCAGGACAAGATCCCGCTGCACGCCAAGACCGGTACCGCCGAGGTCTACGGCAAGCAGACCACGTCCTGGCTCGCCACGTACACCAAGGACTACACGGTCATCATGACCATCGCCCAGGCCGGTACCGGCTCCGGCGCCTCCGGCGAGGCCGTGCGCAACATCTACAGCGCCCTGTACGGCGTCCAGGGCGACGGCTCGATCGACAACAAGAAGGCCCTGCTGCCCACCCCGGAGAAGAACCTGCCGAAGATCCAGACGGACGGTACGATCACCGCCCCGAAGATCTCCAAGGACCCGGCTCAGGACCAGCAGGCCACCAAGAAGGGCGACACCCCCCAGGGCGGCCAGCAGACGCCGGCGACCACCGCGTCACCCACGGCAGGCAACCGCAACACCCGTCGGCGACGGCACCGAAGGGGAAGCCGGAGGATGCTCACATGACCGGCGCGAACAGCTTCTCCGTCCCCGGATACGGTCCCGAGCGCGCCGGCTGGACGCGGATCCTCGCCCGCGACTCGCTGGCCCGCCGGCTCGACTGGCCCATACTGCTGTCGGCGCTCGCGCTGTCGGCGATCGGCTCGGCCCTCGTCTTCTCGGCGACCCGTAACCGCACCGAGATCAACCAGGGCGACCCGTACTACTTCCTGATCCGGCACCTGATGAACACCGGCATCGGGCTCGCCCTGATGATCAGCACCGTCTGGCTCGGCCACCGCACCCTGCGCACCGCCGTGCCGATCCTCTACGGCGCCTCGGTGTTCGGGATCCTGCTGGTACTCACCCCGCTCGGCTCCACCGTCAACGGCGCGCACTCGTGGATCGTGCTGGGCGGCGGCTTCTCGCTCCAGCCGTCGGAGTTCGTGAAGATCACGATCATCCTGGGCATGGCCATGCTGCTCGCCGCCCGGGTCGACGCCGGCGACAAGAAGTACCCCGACCACCGCACGGTCCTGCAGTCCCTGGGCCTGGCCGCCGTGCCGATCCTGATCGTGCTGCTCATGCCCGACCTCGGCTCGGTCATGGTCATGGTGATCATCGTCCTCGGCGTGCTGCTGGCCTCCGGCGCCTCCAACCGCTGGGTCTTCGGCCTGCTCGCCGCGGGCGCGACCGGCGCGATCGCCGTCTGGCAGCTGCACATCCTGGACCAGTACCAGATCAACCGCTTCGCGGCCTTCGCCAACCCCAACCTCGACCCCGCCGGTGTCGGCTACAACACCAACCAGGCCCGCATCGCCATCGGCTCCGGCGGCCTCACCGGCGCGGGCCTCTTCCACGGCTCGCAGACCACCGGCCAGTTCGTACCCGAGCAGCAGACCGACTTCGTCTTCACGGTCGCGGGGGAGGAACTGGGCTTCGTCGGCGCCGGCCTGATCATCTTCCTGCTGGGCGTCGTGCTGTGGCGCGCCTGCCGGATCGCTCGCGACTCGACCGAGCTGTACGGCACGATCGTCGCGGCCGGGATCGTCGCCTGGTTCGCCTTCCAAGCCTTCGAGAACATCGGCATGACCCTGGGCATCATGCCGGTCACCGGCCTGCCACTGCCGTTCGTGTCCTACGGCGGCTCGTCGATGTTCGCGGTGTGGGTGGCGGTGGGGCTGCTGCAGTCGATCCGGGTACAGCGGCCCATGTCAGCGTAGGCCTCCGGCGGCTGGGCACGAAGAGGGCGCTGCGGGTCGGTCTCGTGGCACCGGGCGCCTCGCCCGGCTGGGGGCGCGCCAGGGTGCCGGGCGGTGGGGTCCTCGTCCCTGGGGCTCTGCCTCAGGGCCCTCGGCGTTCGGATACCGGGCCCCCGGCCTCCAAAGCCTCCGGACCCTCGGCCTCCGGGCTTCCGGTGCCTCGGCTAGCGGGTCCCGGGGTCCCGGCCTCCGGAGCCTCGGCTTGCGGGTCCCGGGGTCCCGGCCTCCGGAGCGTCGGCCTCCGGGCCCCGGGCGGGCCTCCGGCCCCCGGGCCGGAGGCCCGGGCTCCCGGGCTCCCGGGCCTTCGGCCCCCGGAGCGTCGGCCTGAACGCCCCGTCCTCGAGCTCCCCCCAAGCTGCTTCGAGCAGGTGGTCCCCCCGGGCGGGCTGAGGGTGCTGGTCAGCGCTGCACGGGTGCCGAAGGATGCCGTCTCCGGCCCGCTGCGACTAGATTCACGTCATGGCGGACACCAAGCGCGAGATCGAGCGGAAGTACGAATCCGACCAGAGCGGTCTGCCCGACCTGACCGGCGTCGGCGGGGTCGCGGCCGTCATCGACAAGGGTGTCGCGGCCCTGGACGCCGTCTACTACGACACCGCCGACGAACGCCTCGCCGCCGCCGGGATCACTCTGCGCCGCCGCACCGGCGGCTCGGACGCGGGCTGGCACCTGAAGTTCCCGGTCGCCCCGGACGTGCGGGACGAGATCCACGCCCCCCTCTCCGACACCGTGCCGCGCAGCCTCGCCGCCCTCGTCCGCTCCCGCGTCCGCGACGCCGAGCTGCTGCCGCTGGTCCGGCTCCGCACGCAGCGCCGCGTCCGCCACCTCGTCGACGCGGACGGCAAGCTGCTCGCCGAGGTCAGCGTCGACGCCGTACGGGCGAAGCGGCTGACCGGCGACGGCGGCTCGGCCCAGTGGACCGAGATCGAGGTGGAGCTGGCCGACGGCGGCGACCCGGCATTCCTCGACACGGTGGAGAAACGGTTGCGCAAGGGCGGCGCACGACCGTCGGCGTCCGCCTCGAAGCTGGCCCGCGCCCTGGCCGAGACTGCGCCGGAAGGGCGCCCCGAACCGCAGGAGCGGAAACCGGTCACGGCCGGCGACCACGTCCTCGCGTACCTCCGCGCCCAGCGCGAGGCCATCGTCGCACTCGACCCGGCCGTACGACGGAAGGTGGACGACTCCGTGCACCGCATGCGGGTCGCCACCCGCCGGATGCGCAGTGCCTTCCGCACGTTCCGCAAGGTCCTGGACCGGTCCGTCACCGACCCGGTCCGCGAGGAACTGAAGTGGCTCGGAGGCGAAATCGGCCTGGACCGCGACCAGGAGGTGCTCACCGAACGCCTCACGACGGACCTCGACGACCTGCCCGAGACACTGGTGTCCGGCCCGGTGCGGACCCGCCTGCGCACCTGGTCCCAAGCCCGGCGCAGCGGCTCCCGCCGTCGGCTGATCGCCGTGCTGAACGGAAAGCGGTACCTGGCCCTGCTCGACACGCTGGACGCGGTGCTGGCCGACCCGCCCCTGCGGCCGGCGGCCGCAGGCAAGCCGTCCAAGGTGATCGCCAAGGCCGTACGGAAGGACTTCACGACCCTCACCGGCCTGCTCGAACACGCCCTGGACCTGCCGCCCGGGCACGACCGCGACCTCGCGCTGCACGAGGCCCGCAAGAAGGTCAAGCGGACGCGCTACGCGGCGGAGGCGGCCGTCCCTGCGCTCGGCGCCCCGGCCGCCCACCTGGTGAAGGCGGCGAAATCCCTCCAGAGCCTCCTGGGCGACCACCAGGACAGCGTGATGGCCCGCCAGGCCCTGCTGGAACTCGCCGGTCAGGCGGATGCGGCGCGGGAGAGCTCGTTCACGTACGGGCTACTGTACGGGCGCGAGGAGCAGCGGGCGGCGGCCGTGGAGGCGGAGGTGCCCGCAGTATGGAAAGCGATCAAAGGCAGGGCGGCGATCTGAACGTAGGGGGCAGGTCTCCGGCCGGGTTACTCTGGATGGTCAATCCCTGTCAGCTCACGAAGGTTCGCGAGATGCCTGCCGAAGCCGCCGAGTCGGTGTTCCCGCAGCTCGAAGCACTGCTCCCGCATGTGCAGAAGCCCATCCAGTACGTCGGCGGAGAGCTCAACTCCACGGTCAAGGAGTGGGACTCCTGTGACGTCCGCTGGGCCCTCATGTACCCGGACGCATACGAGGTCGGCCTGCCCAACCAGGGCATCATGATCCTCTACGAGGTCCTGAACGAGCAGCAGGGCGTCCTCGCCGAGCGCACCTACAGCGCGTGGCCGGACCTGGAGGCGCTGATGCGGGAGCACGGCGTCCCACAGTTCACGGTGGACAGCCACCGGCCGGTGAAGGCCTTCGACGTGCTCGGCATCAGCTTCGCCACGGAGCTGGGCTACACGAACATGCTGGCGGCCCTGGACCTGGCCGGGATCCCGCTGGAGTCGAAGGACCGGGGGCTCGACGACCCGATCGTGATGGCCGGCGGCCACGCCGCCTTCAACCCCGAGCCGATCGCCGACTTCATCGACTGCGCCGTGATCGGCGACGGCGAGCAGGCGGTCCTGGAGATCACCGAGATCATCCGCGCCTGGAAGGCGGAGGGCCGCCCCGGCGGCCGCGAGGAGCTGCTGTTCCGCCTGGCGAAGACGGGCGGAGTGTACGTCCCGGCGTTCTACGACGTCGAATACCTCCCCGACGGCCGCATCGGCCGCGTCGTCCCCAACAAGTCGGGCGTTCCGTGGCGCGTGTCGAAGCACACCGTCATGGACCTCGACGAGTGGCCGTACCCGAAGCAGCCGCTGGTCCCCCTGGCGGAGACGGTCCACGAACGCATGTCGGTGGAGATCTTCCGCGGCTGCACGCGCGGCTGCCGCTTCTGCCAGGCCGGCATGATCACCCGCCCGGTGCGCGAGCGCACGATCACGGGCATCGGCGACATGGTCGACAAGGGCCTGAGGGCGACAGGCTTCGAGGAGGTCGGCCTGCTGTCCCTGTCGTCCGCCGACCACAGCGAGATCGGCGACATCGCCAAGGGCCTGGCGGACCGCTACGAGGACGACAAGATCGGCCTGTCGCTCCCCTCCACCCGGGTGGACGCCTTCAACATCGACCTGGCGAACGAGCTGACGAGGAACGGCCGCAGGTCCGGCCTGACCTTCGCCCCGGAGGGCGGCTCGGAGCGCATCCGCAAGGTCATCAACAAGATGGTCTCGGAAGAGGACCTGATCAGGACCGTCGCGACGGCCTACGGCAACGGCTGGCGCCAGGTGAAGCTGTACTTCATGTGCGGCCTGCCGACGGAGACGGACGAGGACGTCCTGCAGATCGCCGACATGGCCAGCCACGTGATCCAGAAAGGCCGCGAGGTCTCGGGCTCGAACGACATCCGCTGCACCGTCTCGATCGGCGGCTTCGTCCCCAAGCCCCACACCCCCTTCCAGTGGGCGCCCCAGCTGTCGGCGGAGGAGACGGACGCCCGCCTGGAAAAGCTCCGCGACAAGATCCGTAGCGACAAGAAGTACGGCCGCTCGATCGGCTTCCGCTACCACGACGGCAAGCCCGGCATCGTCGAGGGCCTGCTGTCGCGGGGTGACAGGCGGGTGGGCGCGGTCATCCGCGCCGTCTACGACGACGGCGGCCGCTTCGACGGCTGGCGCGAGCACTTCTCCTACGACCGCTGGATGAGCTGCGCGGAGAAGGCGCTGGCGCCCTACGGCGTCGACGTCGACTGGTACACCACCCGCGAGCGCACCTACGAGGAGGTCCTCCCCTGGGACCACCTCGACTCCGGCCTCGACAAGGACTGGCTCTGGGAGGACTGGCAGGACGCCCTCGACGAGACGGAGGTCGAGGACTGCCGCTGGACGCCGTGCTTCGACTGCGGGGTCTGTCCGCAGATGGACACGGCCATACAAATCGGCCCGACCGGCAAGAAGTTGCTGCCACTGACGGTCAAGAACGCTGTGCCCAGCCCCAGCGGTAGCGCGAGCTGAGGTGAGCGACGCGCTCGTTCGGGGATTGGATGCCCTGGCGGGGCGAGCGAGTACGACGTAGCCGCTGCGTCGGCTGCTGTCGGCGCTGAAACGCCTTTGCCCGGGCATGGAAGCTCCTCGGACATCCACTCAGTGGGGTTGAGTGGGTCTGAGCTCGCTGCGGGCCTCCGTGCGGCGGTATGACCTTCTGAGCTCCGTCCGGCGGCATCCCCCCCGCGACTGCCCGGGAGGCAGTGCGGCCCACCGTGCCGAAAGAGTGCGGTGCGCCTCCCGAGGGGGTGTCGACGGTGTTGCCGGGGGCATGTGCCCCGAGGTTCAAAGACTTAGCGTGATCGCGGCACCGATACCGCCCAGGCCGAGGGCAAAGGCGGCCTCGGCCCAGCCGCCCGCGCCCCAACGGAAGAACCGGTCGATGGCGAGCCGGCCAGGACCGATGGCGGCGATGGCCAGGGCGACCACGGTGATGCAGACGCTGTACTCCACGCCGCCGTCCGTGTCCCATAGACCGTGGGCGCCGGTGACGGTTGCCATAGCATTGATCATCACGCCGATGAGGGCGGCGGCCGCGAGCGGGGTGAGCAGTCCAAGAGCCAGGCCGAGGCCGCCGAGGAATTCGGACAGACCGCCGATCACGGCGAAGAGCTTTCCTGGTTGGTACCCGAGGGCTGCGAACCCCTTGCCGGTGGCCGTCAGTCCACCGCCCCCGAAAAGCCCGAACAGTTTTTGAGCACCGTGCGCAGCCATCAGCAATCCGAAAGTCAGTCTGATGAGCAAAAGTCCCCAGTCGGCGGCGGACGATAGTGGCGCGGCGGTGTGGTGTGCTTCTGGTCCCGTGGGTGCCTGAGGACGGTACAGGATGCGCTTCGTAACCATGTGAATGCTCCGGTAGAACGTGCTCCGGTAGAACGCCGAAACCGGGCGTTACCCCCAGCTCGGACAGATGCCGAGTCACCGGTCGGCGGTGAGCCCCGTGGACCATGGCACAGGACAGCCACCCCTACCGATCCTTGCGCAACGGTCATGACCGTGCACCTGGGCGCCGGCGGCCCAATGGCACGGAGGATCGGCGCGTGCCTGTCCGCGTATCTCCTCTTGGGGGATCAGCTCGGCGCCGAGTGGCCCTCGTAGGATCTCGCGCCGGTTGTATTGATCACGGGCGTTGTCGACTGTCGTGGGGCTTGATCAATAGCCGTCGAGATCGGCCTTGGTACGGCGACGCTGCCCACATCCGAGACCGGCTGGGTTCGACGGGTGTGGTCGCTTGGCAGATCGACGCGCTCTGAACTGGCAGGCAGCGAGCGCCCTTCGGCAGATGAACACGCATATCCGAATCGGCCCGACGGCGGGAAGTTGCTGCCGCTGGCGGTGACGCAGCCGGCGGGGAGCGGGCGCAGCCGGTGAGCGGACTGAGGTCTCCTGCGGCCCGGGTGTCGCGTTGGGTGCCGGGCCGCAGGGATTTCGTGCTACTTGCTGATGGCGAAGCGCATCAGGGCGTGCTCGTCGCCCTGCTTGATCTTCCCCGTCACGTTGATCACCTCGAGCTTCCAGCTGTTGCCGACCCGCACGGCCTTGGCCACGGCGCAGCCGTTGTCCTGGGTGAGCAGACTCGGCCAGATGTCGGCGACCTGCTGAGAGCTGCCCCCGGTCGCGTCGTACACCTTGAAGCTGATGTTGCGCGCCTTCTGGAAGGAGCTGCCCTTCTTGAAGGCGGCGGCGACGAACACGATCGACGTGATGTGGGGCGGTATCCGCGCGAACTCGACCGTCACCGTCTCGTCGCCGTCGCCGCGCCCGGTCTGGTTGTCGCCGCTGTGGACCAAGGAGCCGTTGCCCATGGGGTCGAGGGAGTCGAGGCCCGCCAGGCGCACCGGGTCCCCGCCCTGCATGGCGATGGCGATCAGGTCGAGGTCGGTGCCGGCCTTGCGGCGGAGCATGCCCATCATTCCGCCGCTGGCGCCGGCGGTGGGGTCCCAGGACACCCCGATGGACAGATGGGTCACTCCGTCCAGATCCGCCGGGCCGTCTTCCTTCGTGAGCGTAATCATGCGTGGATCATCCTCTGGGTGACGGGACTTCGACACGCAAAGTGTGCCTGGAACTTCCGGTGTTCCACGCGACTGGTCCCCAGGCTCCCATTTCGTCCCTCTTGTGCTGTGTGTCGGCGTGAACTGCCGCCGTGCGTACGTCGGATGGCTGCCAGGGGCGCTGCGGCGCGCCTCGTTTCCGGATGCGCGGGTGCAGCGTCAAGGCCGTAACAGTGCTGCCTGCTTTGGTGGTTGGATGCCGTGGTGCTGGATCCGGAAGGGCTGCTGAGGCGTCTACGTCGGTATGGATCTCGAGAAGCCGTCCCCGCAGCGTCAGGGCCCGGAGGGGTGTTTGACCGTCGCGGTTCGTGTTCCCGTGCGGATCGTCGTGCTCGTACTGGTCGTGCCGGTGCGGGTGGTGTGGGACGCGCTCGTCGTCGGCGGGCGGTTCCTGAAGGACACCGTGCTGCGGCCGCTCGGGCGGGTGCTGGCGTGGGTCGGGCGGGCGGTGTTCGTCCGGCCGTGGGTGGCGCTGTGGCGGTACGTCGTCGTGTCCGTCGGCAGGGCGCTCGGCCGGCTGGGGTCCGTGCTCGTCGTCGTGCCCCTCGTGTGGGTGTACCGGTGGGTGCTGACACTCGTCGGACACGTTCTTGCGTGGGTGGCGCGGGGGATCGGGAGCGCACTGGCGTGGGTGTACGCGCGCGTGCTCACGCCGGTCGGGCGCGCGGCCGCCTGGCTGCTCAAGGGGGTCGGCGTCGTGCTCGCCGCCGTCGGGGTGGGGGTGTACACGGGCGTGGCGTGGCTCGTGCGGTGGCTCCTCGTCGTACCGGCTCTGTGGCTGTACGCCTGGGTGCTCACGCCGGTCGGGCGCGCGATCGCCTGGGCTGCGAAGGGGCTCGTGTGGGTCGGGAGCGCGGTCATCGACGGGGTCGGGGCCGCCCTGTACTGGACGGTCCGCGTCCTGCTCGTGTTGCCCGCGCTCGCCCTGTGGCGGCGGGTGCTCGTGCCTGTTGGGCGGGTGCTCACCGTCGTCGGGCGTGAGGTGGGGGAGGCGCTGGGGCACGCCTGGCGCGTCGCCGGGCATGTCTCGCTCGCCGTCGGACGGTTTCTCGGGACCCTCTTCCGGTGGATCTTCGTGGAGCCCGTGCGGGGGGTGTACCGCAGCGTGCTGACGCCGGTCGGGCACGTCGTGCGGGACGTCGTGCTGCGGCCCGCCGCCGAGGTCGCGCGCACGCTGGGACGGGCCGCCCGGCAGGCCCTGGCCTCGGCGCGGGAGACCGTACGACAGGCCCGGGCGGACGTCCGGCGGACGCTGTTCGGGGAGCCCCGGCAGCCGCGGCCCGTGGCCCGGCGGGAGCCTCCGGTCCGCGAGACACGTACTCTTGATAGCAGTAGGACCGCTCTCACGAAGGACTGAACGACACTGGGCAAGCGACAGCCCGAAGGCCCGCCGCCCGCACCCGCGGTGCAGCGCATCCGACTGCGCTACACCAAGCGCGGCCGCCTCCGGTTCACCAGCCACCGTGACTTCCAGCGCGCCTTCGAGCGTGCGCTGCGCCGTGCCGAGGTGCCGATGGCGTACTCGGCGGGGTTCACGCCGCACCCGAAGGTGTCGTACGCCAATGCCGCACCCACCGGCACGGGCAGTGAGGCGGAGTACCTGGAGATCGCGCTCACCGAGCCCCGCGACCCGGAGCAGTTGCGCGTCCTCCTCGACGAGTCGTTGCCCGCCGGGCTCGACGTCGTCGAGGCGGTCGAGGCCCGCACGCCCGGGCTCGCCGACCGGCTGACGGCTTCCGTGTGGGAGCTGCGGCTGGACGGCGTGGACCCGGCCGAGGCGGAGCGCGCGGTCGCGGCCTTCAACGGGGCCGAGACCGTCGAGGTCCAGCGCCTGACCAAGAACGGCATGCGCACCTTCGACGCCCGCCCCGCGGTCGCGAGCCTGGAGAGTGTGACAACACAGAGTCAGCAGGCTGATAGGCCGAGCGACCAGCCCTGTGCGATACTGCGGCTGGTTGTTCGGCACGTGACGCCTGCCGTACGACCCGACGACGTCCTGTCCGGTCTCCGCGCCGTGGCCGACCTGGCGCCGCCGGTCCCCGCAGCGGTGACCAGGCTGGCGCAGGGGCTGTTCGATGAAGAGACCGGCACGGTGACCGACCCGCTCGCGCCCGACCGCGAGGCAGACACGGCCGCCCCGGCCACTTCGGTGGGGGCCGCCGATCCTGCCGCCGCGAAGGCGCCGGCGTAAGGAAGTTCCGCGTAGGGACGGACGTCGTAAGCGCCGCCCTCGTACTCGGGAGCCACCTGGGTCGGGCAGCGCACCGACCAGAAGACTTTCGCCAGGCCGTGCACAACAAGGCGTACGGAACCGGCGAGACAGGACACAGAGAGCTCCCGTGCGGCGCCCGCGCCCCGGACGGCGGCACCGCGCACCGCGCGAGCCGCGGACGTCACCGGCGATCGATGCCGGACCAGGCGCGGCGCCCGGGAGCCTGACGGGAGATACGCCCGCATGCTCGAGCCGACCGAACCCACCGAGTCCTTGAAGGACTCCGAACCCAACACCCCCAGCGACACCCTGCCGCCGCGCCGACGGCGCCGTGCCGCTTCCCGCCCGGCGGGCCCGCCTGCCACCACCTCCGAGACTCCGGCGGAGATCACCGCGCCGGCCATACCGGCCGCGGAGTCCGCCGACCTTGCGGGGGACGGGGCGGACAAGACCGCCGAGAAGGAGCAGGCCGAGGGCGCCGCGAGCGCCGGGGCCACGGAAAGCGCCGAGGCGGTTGTGGCTGCCGAGGGCGTCGTTGCCACCGAGGGCGAGGCCCCGGAGAGCGCTGAGGCCACCGAGGCGACGGCGGATGCCGATGCGGAGGGCACCGAAGCCGAGGAGGCCGAGGCGACCGCAGAGGCCCAGGAGACCGGTGGGGCGGAGGTGCCTGCCGCCGCCGAGCCCGCGCGTCGTACGCGTCGACGGGTCTCCGTGCCCGCGGGGACGCCGAAGACCGCCCAGGGCGAGGCGGCCGCCGAGACGGTCGTGCCCGCGGCTGCCGCCGCCGGGACGCCGGCCGACTCCGACCGGGCTGCCGCGTCCGCCGAGGCCGCCGCCGAGACGTCCGCCGGGTTCGTCGAGGTCGGCGAGGGTGCCGCTCCGCGTCGTACCCGCCGACGTGCCACGCGCCGTGTCTCCGCGCCCACCGGGTCCCCGGCGTCCGCCGAGGCGGCCGAGACGGTGGTGCCTGCCGTGACCGCGGCGGGCCCTGCCCCGGAGGCTGCTGCCGTGGCCCCCGCTGCCGAGACGTCCGCTGAGTCTGCGGGGACGTCCGCTGAGTCCGCCGAGGCCGCTGAGGCGCCTGCGCCCGCCGGTCGTACGCGGCGCCGTGCGGCCCTCCGTGCGTCCGTCCCCGCCGGGGCGCCCGAGCCGGCCGCCGAGGCCGCCGCGTCCGCCCAGGTCGCCGAGGCTCCGACGGGCCCCGCGCAGGAGGGCGCTGCCGAGGCGCCCACCGCGTCGGACGAGGTCAGCGTCGGCACGTTCGCCTCCGCGGCCGAGGGTCCCGCTGAGACGCCCGCTGCCGAGACCGCTGCCCAGAAGCCCGCCGCCCCTGCCGAGGCTGCCGAGGAGGCGGCTTCGCGTCGCGTCCGCCGTCGTACGTCGCGTCGTGCGTCCACGCCCGTCGGTGCGGTGAGCGAGTCGGCGTCCGAGGCGGCTCCTGACGCGAGCGGATCGGCCCAGGCCCCCGCCGCCGACGAGCCCGTTTCCGAGGCCACCGCCCCGAGCGCGTCGGCTTCCGAAGCCCCCGCCACCAGCGGTCCCGCGTCCGCGGCCCCCGCCAAGGCCCCCGGCGACACCAAGGCCCCGACCTTCGCGGCCCCCGCCGCCGACGCGCCGCAGGCCCCCGCCGCCGACGAGGTCCCCGCTGCCGAGGCGTCCGCCGAGGAGGCCGGGCCGCGGCGTGGCCGGCGTCGGGTCGTGCGGCATGCCGCCACCGGGTTTTTCGAGCCCGCGCAGCATCCCGCGCAGCAGCCGGCGCAGCCTGCCGCTCCCGAGGCCCCCGAGGCCGAGGCGGCCCCGCGTCGGCCCGCGCGTCCTGCCGTCGCCGTGTTCCAGGCGCCCGTCTTCACCGAGCCGAAGTTCCAGACGCCGGAGCGGGCCGCCGCCGAAGCGGCCGCCGAGGCCGCCGACACCGAGGAGTTCCCGGAGGAGCTGCCCGGGCAGCCCGAGCAGTCCGAGCAGACCGGGCCGCGGCGCCGCCGTCGCCGGGGCTCCGGCTACGGTGAGGAGCCCGAGGCCCAGGCCGCCGAGACCGTCGTTGACGACGAGTCGGAGGAGGCCGAGGAGTCGGCCCAGGACGCCGTTGACGGCGAGGACTCCGAGGAGACCGGCTCGCGCCGTCGCCGTCGCCGCGGTGGCCGTCGCCGTCGCCGGGGCGAGTCCGCGGAGACCGCCGGTGACGAGGAGTCGGAGGAGGCCGAGGAGCTCGCTGCCGAGCAGGCCACGCAGGACGCCGAGGACACCGCCGAGCAGCTCGAGGAGGACGGCGAGGACGCCGCGGACCGCGAGGAGCGGTCGGCGGGCGCCGCCGGCGGCTCCAGCAGCAGCCGTCGCCGCCGTCGCCGTCGTCGCCGTGCCGGTGACGCGGCCGCCGACACCGAGCCGTCCGCCGACGACCCGGAGCGCACCGTCGTCAAGGTCCGCGAGCCCCGCAAGCTCGCCGAGCCGTCCGACGAGGTGCAGTCCATCAAGGGCTCGACCCGGCTGGAGGCCAAGAAGCAGCGCCGCCGCGAGGGGCGGGAGCAGGGCCGTCGCCGCGTTCCGATCATCACCGAGGCCGAGTTCCTGGCCCGGCGGGAGGCCGTCGAGCGGGTCATGGTCGTCCGGCAGAACGGCGACCGTACGCAGATCGGCGTCCTGGAGGACGGCGTGCTCGTCGAGCACTACGTCAACAAGGAGCAGTCGACCTCGTACGTCGGCAACGTCTACCTCGGCAAGGTGCAGAACGTGCTGCCGTCGATGGAGGCCGCCTTCATCGACATCGGCAAGGGGCGCAACGCCGTCCTGTACGCCGGTGAGGTCAACTTCGAGGCGCTGGGCATGGCCAACGGGCCGCGGCGCATCGAGTCCGCCCTCAAGTCCGGCCAGTCCGTGCTCGTCCAGGTGACGAAGGACCCCATCGGGCACAAGGGCGCCCGTCTGACCAGCCAGGTCTCCCTCCCGGGCCGCTACCTCGTGTACGTCCCCGAGGGCTCGATGACCGGCATCAGCCGCAAGCTGCCCGACACCGAGCGGGCCCGGCTGAAGACCATCCTCAAGAAGATCGTCCCCGAGGACGCGGGCGTCATCGTGCGCACCGCCGCCGAGGGAGCGAGCGAGGAGGAGCTGCGCCGGGACGTCGAGCGGCTGCAGGCGCAGTGGGAGGACATCCAGAAGAAGGCCAAGAACGGCAACGCGCCGACGCTGCTGTACGGCGAGCCGGACATGACCGTCCGGGTCGTGCGCGACATCTTCAACGAGGACTTCTCCAAGGTCATCGTCAGCGGTGACGAGGCGTGGCAGACGATCCACGGGTACGTCTCGCACGTCGCGCCGGACCTCGCGCCGCGCCTGCAGAGGTGGACCAGCGAGGTCGACGTCTTCGCCACGTACCGGATCGACGAGCAGCTCGCCAAGGCGCTGGACCGCAAGGTCTGGCTGCCCAGCGGCGGTTCGCTGGTGATCGACCGGACCGAGGCGATGGTCGTCATCGACGTCAACACCGGCAAGTTCACCGGTCAGGGCGGCAACCTCGAGGAGACCGTCACCAGGAACAACCTGGAGGCGGCCGAGGAGATCGTGCGCCAGCTGCGGCTGCGCGACCTCGGCGGCATCATCGTCATCGACTTCATCGACATGGTCCTGGAGTCCAACCGCGACCTGGTGCTGCGGCGCCTGCTGGAGTGCCTGGGCCGGGACCGTACGAAGCACCAAGTGGCCGAGGTGACCTCACTGGGCCTCGTGCAGATGACCCGCAAGCGGGTCGGCCAGGGCCTGCTGGAGTCCTTCTCCGAGACCTGCGTCCACTGCAACGGCCGCGGTGTCATCGTCCACATGGAGCAGGCGACGGCCGGTGGAGGCGGCGGCAAGCGCCGCAAGCGTGCCCGCGCCGGTGCCGAGCAGCCGCACGAGCACGAGGCCGTGGCCACGGCGGTTGCCGAGACCGCCGAGGAGGAGGCGGAGACCGAGGCGGAGATCGCCGCCGAGGTCGCCGAGCCGGCCGCGCTGCCCGCGCCCGAGATCGCGCCGGACGAGGAGCTGTACAGCAGCATCGCCGAGGCGGAGGTGGCGGCCACCCGCGGCCGTACGCGGCGCCGGGCGAGCCGGCGGGCTTTTGCTCCCGCAGGCGCGCCGAAGGCCGGCGCCGACGGGGCCGGCGCGGCGCCGACGGCGCAGGAGGTGAGCGCCCAGGAGGAGGCCGAGCGCCCGGTGCGGCCGGAGCCGGCCGCCGAGGCGCAGGCCGAGCCCGTGGCCGCCGAGGACCCGGTCGTCGCGGCCTTGGCAGCCGCGGCCTCCGCAGCCGAGGCCCCGGCCGCCGAGGAGGCCGCCCCCAAGGGGCGCGCCCGCCGCCGTGTGACCCGCAAGGTCTCGGCGCCGGCCGGTTCGCCCGCGGGCGCCGAGGCGGCCGTGGTGAGGGTCCCCGAGTCCGCGCCGACCGCGCCCGAGCCGCAGGCCGCCCAGGCCGCCCAGGCGGAGGAGACTCCGGCGGCCGAGCAGCCCAGGACGGCCACCGAGGGCGCCGCCCCGGCCCGTCCGCGCCGCCGTGCCGTGCGCAAGGCCACCGCGCCGACCGCGCCCGAGGAGACGGCCGTCGTGGTCCTCCCGTCGGCCCCGGCGCCCGAGACGCCCGCGCAGGAGCCCGCCGCGCAGGAGGCTCCGGCGTCGGTGGCCACCGAGGCGGCCGAGGACGCGGCCCCGGCCAAGAAGACGGCCCGCAAGGCCGTCAAGAAGGCCACGGCGAAGAAGGCGGCCACGAAGAAGATGGCGGCGAAGAAGACCGCCGCCAAGAAGGCGACGGCCAAGAAGGCGGCGAAGACGACCGCCAAGACGACCGCCAAGACGGCCGTGAAGAAGACGTCGAAGAAGACCGCGGCGGCACAGCAGACGCTGTCCTCCGTCTCGGCCTCCACCGACGAGAGCTGAAGCACGTCAGGGCTGCGGGTGTGCGGCCGGTCGGCGTGACCGGCCGCACACCTGTGGGGCCCGGCCCGGTTTGACCCCTTCGGCCGCGGCCCCGTAACCTTGACCGTCGGCGTGTCCACTGAACACGCCACATCCCCGTAAACCTCTTCCTCCCGGGCACAGGGTTGGCCGGGAGAGGTCGTCCGCGTTTGCCGGGCGGCTGGCCTGCGGGGGTGCCGTTTTCCCGAGCGAGAGAGTGGGTTCCGCGTGTACGCCATCGTGCGCAGCGGTGGTCGCCAGCACAAGGTTGCTGTCGGCGACATCGTTGAGGTTGACAAGATTTCCACTGCCAAGGTTGGCGACACGGTCGAGCTCTCGACCCTGCTCGTTGTCGACGGCGACTCCGTGACCAGTGACCCGTGGGTGCTGGCCGGCATCAAGGTCCAGGCCGAGGTCGTGGACCACCACAAGGGCCAGAAGATCGACATTCTGCGCTACAAGAACAAGACCGGCTACCGCCGTCGTCAGGGCCACCGCCAGCAGTACACGGCGCTCAAGGTCACCGAGATCCCCACGGCTGCGAAGTAAGGGACTGAGAACAGATGGCACACAAGAAGGGCGCATCGTCCACCCGGAACGGTCGCGACTCCAACGCCCAGCGGCTCGGCGTGAAGCGCTTCGGCGGTCAGGTCGTCGGCGCGGGTGAGATCCTGGTCCGCCAGCGCGGCACCCACTTCCACCCGGGTGCGGGCGTCGGCCGCGGCGGCGACGACACGCTGTTCGCGTTGCAGGCCGGTGCGGTGGAGTTCGGTACCCACCGTGGCCGCAAGGTCGTGAGCATCGTTCCGGTTGCCTGATCCAAGGCTTCGACCGAACGTTTCGCGAGGCGGACCTCACTTCCCGGGCGGGAAGGCGGGTCCGCCTTTCGCGTGTGACGCAGGAGACAAAGCCGTACGTACGGAACGCGTACGTACTTGAGTACTGAAGTGCTGGAGGCACCCACCATGACCACCTTCGTGGACCGCGTCGAGCTGCACGTCGCCGCGGGTAACGGAGGCCACGGCTGTGCCTCCGTGCACCGTGAGAAGTTCAAGCCGCTGGGCGGCCCGGACGGCGGCAACGGCGGGCGCGGCGGCGACGTGATCCTCACCGTCGACCAGTCCGTCACCACGCTGCTCGACTACCACCACTCCCCGCACCGCAAGGCCACCAACGGCAAGCCCGGCGAGGGCGGCAACCGCGCCGGCAAGGACGGCGAGGACCTCGTCCTGCCGGTGCCGGACGGCACCGTCGTCCTCGACAGGGCGGGCAACGTGCTCGCCGACCTGGTCGGCCACGGCACGTCGTACGTCGCCGCGCAGGGCGGCCGGGGCGGCCTCGGCAACGCGGCGCTGGCCTCGGCGCGGCGCAAGGCGCCCGGCTTCGCGCTGCTCGGCGAGCCGGGGGACGTCCAGGACATCGTCCTGGAGCTCAAGACCGTCGCCGACGTGGCGCTGGTCGGCTACCCGAGCGCCGGCAAGTCGTCGCTGATCTCGGTGCTGAGCGCGGCGAAGCCGAAGATCGCGGACTATCCCTTCACGACCCTCGTGCCCAACCTGGGCGTGGTGACGGCGGGCTCCACGGTGTACACCATCGCCGACGTGCCCGGCCTGATCCCGGGCGCCAGCCAGGGCAAGGGCCTGGGCCTGGAGTTCCTGCGGCACGTGGAGCGGTGCAGCGTCCTGGTGCACGTCCTGGACACGGCGACGCTGGAGTCCGACCGCGACCCGGTCTCCGACCTCGACGCCATCGAGGAGGAGCTGCGGCAGTACGGCGGGCTCGACAACCGTCCGCGCATCGTCGTCCTGAACAAGATCGACGTACCGGACGGCAAGGACCTGGCCGAGATGGTCCGCCCCGACCTTCAGGCGCGCGGCTACCGCGTCTTCGAGGTGTCGGCGGCGGCGCGCATCGGGCTCAAGGAGCTGTCGTACGCGCTGGCCGAGCTGGTGGCGAAGGCGCGCGCCGCCCGGCCGAAGGAGGAGGCGACGCGGATCGTCATCCGGCCGAAGGCCGTCGACGACGCGGGCTTCACGGTCACGCGCGAGGACGACGGGCTGTTCCGGGTGCGGGGCGAGAAGCCCGAGCGCTGGGTGCGGCAGACCGACTTCAACAACGACGAGGCCGTCGGCTACCTCGCCGACCGGCTGGGCCGCCTCGGTGTCGAGGAGGAGCTGATGAAGGCGGGCGCCCGGGCGGGCGACGGTGTCGCCATCGGCCCCGAGGAGAACGCGGTCGTCTTCGACTGGGAGCCGTCGGTGATGGCGGGCGCGGAGATGCTGGGCCGGCGCGGTGAGGACCACCGGTTCGAGGCGGTACGTCCGGCCGCGCAGCGCCGACGCGAACGGCAGGCCGAGCGGGACGAGGCACATCGGGACTTCGACGGCTTCGAGCCGTTCTGAGCGACGTAGAGACCGCACGGACCGCATCCTTGCCATAAGGACCCGTTGCCTTTGTGCAACGGGTCTTTTGCTGTCCGCTCATTTGTCATGCACGTGCATACCTCCGTTCGGCGGGCGGACCGTCCGGCCGTGGGAGCTTCCGAGTGTCAAGAGACCAGGGACGCAAGGGAGTTCGCCGATGACCGGAGTGACCGGACCCTCCCCCACTCTCGGCTCCGCTCGAGCGGGGGGACCCCCACCGCCCGACCGCCGCCGCTTTCTGACCGCCGGTGCCGCCGTGCTCGGTGCCGCGGCCTCCGCCCAGCTGTGGCTGCCGGCCGTCGCCCGAGCGGCCGAAACCCCGCTGCCCGACGGCGTGTTCAGCCTCGGCGTCGCCTCCGGCGACCCGCTGCCGGACGGCATCGTGCTGTGGACGCGGCTCGCCCCGGACCCGCTGAACGGTGGCGGCGTGCCGGACCGGGTGGTGTCCGTCGAGTGGGAGCTCGCCGCCGACGAGCGGTTCAGAAAGAGCGTGCGCCGGGGTCTGGCGCAGGCGCGGCCCGAGTACGGGCACAGCGTTCACGTCGATGTACGGGGGCTGCACCCGGACCGTACGTACTGGTACCGCTTCCGCGCCGGCGGCCAGCTCTCGCCCGCCGGCCGCACCCGCACCGCGCCCCACCCGGACAGCAGGGGCGGGGCGCTGCGCATCGCGCTGGCCTCCTGCCAGAACTGGCAGCACGGCTACTTCACGCCGTACGCCGACCTGCTGGAGCAGGACCCGGACGTCGTCCTCTTCGTCGGCGACTACATCTACGAGTCCTCGCCGTCGGCGACGGCCGTGCGCCAGCACGAGGGCAAGGGCGAGCCCTACACCCTGGAGCAGTACCGCAACCGCTACGCCCAGTACCGCACCGACCCCGACCTCGCCGCCGTACACGCCCACGTGCCGTGGGTGGTCACCTTCGACGACCACGAGGTCGACAACGACTTCGCTGGCGAAGTGCCGCAGGACCCCGACAAGCAGTCGCACGACGCGTTCGTGGCCCGGCTGACCGCGGCCTACCAGGCGTACTACGAGCACATGCCGGTCCGGGCCACGGCCGTCCCGGACGGGCCGCACATCCGGATGTACCGCCGCCTGGAGTTCGGCCGCCTGGTCCGGCTGAACGTGCTGGACACCCGGCAGTTCCGCAGCGACCAGGCCACCACCCAGGAGGGCGCCGAGTCCCCGTCGAGGACCATGCTCGGCGCCGAGCAGAAGCAGTGGCTGCTCGACGGGCTGCACGACTCGCCCGCCCGCTGGAACCTTGTCGCCTCGCAGATCATGATGGCCGAGACCGACCTGCAGACCGGACCGGGCAAGCTGTGGTTCTACGACGCCTGGGACGGCTACCAGGCCGAACGCAACGCCCTGCTGGAGGAGTTCAAAACCGTCCGCAACCCGGTGGTGCTCAGCGGTGACCGGCACCTGACGATGATCAGCGACCTGAAGGAGGACTTCGCCGACCCCGGCTCCGCCGTCGTCGGCGCCGAGTTCGTCGGCACGTCGATCTCCAGCAACGGCGACCAGGACCAGGCCGCCTTCCACGCCGAGTGGGACCCGCTCAAGCCCGACAACCCGCACTGGAAGGTGATCGACGCCCACCGCGGCTACCACCTCCTCGATGTCCGCCGCGACGGCATCGACGCCGAGGTGCGGGTCGTGGACACGGTGGTGAAGCCCGAGGCGACCCCGAGCACGCTGGCCCGGCTGCGGGTCGAGGCGGGACGGCCCGGCGTCGAGGTCGTGTGACCCGCGCCCGGGGGCGAACCGTGTGACCCGCGCCCCGGGGGCGAACCGTGTGACCCGCGCCCCGGGGGCGAGCCGTGTGACCCGCGTCCCGGGGGCGAGCCGTGTGACCCGCGTCCCGGGGGCGAGCCGTGTGACCCGCGTCCCGGGGGCGAACCGTGTGACCCGCGCCCCGGGGGCGAACCGTGTGACCCGCGCCCCGGGGGCGAGCCGTGTGACCCGCGTCCCGGGGGCGAGCCGTGTGATCTGCGCCCCGGGGGCGAGCCGTGTGACCCGCGTCCCGGGGGCGAGCCGTGTGATCTGCGCCCCGGGGGCGAACCGTGTGACCTGCGCCCCGGGGGCGAGCCGTGTGACCCGCGTCCCGGGGGCGAGCCGTGTGACCCGCGTCCCGGGGGCGAGCCGTGTGATCTGCGCCCCGACGGCGCATCCCGTCCCGACGGTGCATCCTGCGTGACCGGAGCCTGGGACTCATCCGTGTCCCAGGCTCTTCTCAGCCCCACCTCAGGGAGCCCTCCTACCGTCCGTTGACCATGGAGACGGACCGTACGAGAGACGCCCGGCCGGTCGCCCTTCCCGCCGGGACCCGCCTGCTGCACATCGGCCCGCACAAGACCGGGACCACCGCCGTCCAGGGCGCCCTGTTCGCCGCGAGGGACGCGATGAGGGCGCACGGCGTCGAGTTCCCGGCGCACAGTCGGCACCCCATGGAGGCCGCCCTCGCCGCCTGCGCCCGGCCCGCGATGATGGGCGACACCGTGCCCACGGACCGGCGACGCGGCTGCTCGACCGGGTGCGGGCCACCGGGGCGCGCACGGCGGTGGTGAGCAGCGAGTTCTTCGCCGACGCCCCCGACGACACGATCGTCGGGCGGATCGTCGAGCAGCTCGGCGGGGACCGCGTGCACGTCCTGGTCACCCTGCGCCGCTGGTGAAGATCATGCCCTCGCAGTGGCAGCAGTACGTGCAGAACGGCCTGGGCATGGGCTACGAGGACTGGCTGGAGCACATGCTCCGCAAACCTCCGTACGCCAAGCCCAACCCCAGCTTCTGGCACCGCCACCGGCACGACCGGCTCGTCGGGCGCTGGGCCCGGGTCGTCGGCCCGGAGCGGGTCACCGTCGTCGTGGTCGACGACCGGGACCGGGGCGGGTTGATGCACACCTTCGAGGCGCTGCTCGCACTGCCCGGGAATCTCCTGCAGCCCGGTCCGGACACGGCCAATCGCTCCCTTACCCTCGCCGAGACCGAAATGCTGCGGAATCTTAATGTGGAATTCCGCGGCAATGGGCTTCCGGACGAGCTGTATTCTCGGATGGTCCGTAACGGCGCGGTCCCGCATATGAAGAGCATGTGCAGTCCGCCGCCGCGGGACGTGAAGATTGCCACCCCGCGGTGGGCCGTCGAGGCCGCCGCCGCGATCGGCGCCGAGATGGCCGGGCGGATTCAGGGGATGGGCGTGCGGGTCATCGGCGACCCGGCACTGCTGTCCGCCGCGCCGATGCCGTCCGAGCCGGCCGAACGGCCGCCCGCCGAGCCGCGGATCGCCCCCGAGGTGGCGGCCCGGGCGCTGTACGGGGAGTTGGCCGCGGCCGCCTCCGCACCCGCCCGGTCCGACCGGGTGCGCACCGTGCACCAGACCCCGTCCAGGGAGCTCGTCCGGGTCCTCGGACACCGCTGCCTGAACCGGCTGCGGCGGCGCTGAGCCGACGGGTCGTCACGCACCGCCCGACAACCGACGGGGCGTCACGCACCGCCCGACACGGCATCACGCAGGGCAATCACGGCCCCTGTGGAGTTACTCACAGCAATTTCAGAGGGTGTTGCGAGGGCGTCGCCAATCACCAGCGGTGCCAGGTGAATGACAGGTTGCGGGCAGATATGCACCGGAGGTCGCTCACCTTGCACAGCGGTAACCACAAGTGGGAGCATTTCGAAGTTCCCTGTCGCCCCAAGGTAGGTCACCTGTGTCCCAGCACATAGCCAAGCCCCGTACCACCGCAGTGATCCTGGCCGGTGGTACCGGTCAGCGCGTGGGTCTGTCGATCCCCAAGCAGTTGCTGAAGATCGCCGGCAAGGCAGTCATCGAGCACACCCTGACCACCTTCGAGAAGGCCGACTCCATCGACGACGTCATCGTGCTGATGGCGCCGGGCTATGTGCCGGACGTCGAGAAGATCGTCGCCAAGGCCGGGTTCCGGAAGGTCTCGCGGATCATCGAGGGCGGCGCGACGCGCAACGAGACCACCGAGCGCGCCATCGCCGCCCTGGGCGAGGGCCTGGCCGAGGGCGAGGACCTCAACGTCCTCTTCCACGACGCCGTGCGCCCGCTGCTGTCGCAGCGCGTCATCGACGACTGCGTGGCGGCCCTGGAGCGCTACCAGGCCGTCGACGTCGCCATCCCGTCCGCGGACACCATCATCGTCACCCGCACCCACGGCGAGGACGGCGAGTTCATCACCGAGATCCCGGACCGCTCCCGCCTGCGCCGCGGCCAGACCCCGCAGGCCTTCAAGCTGTCCACCATCCGCCGCGCCTACGAGGTGGCGGCCGGTGACCCCAACTTCCAGGCCACGGACGACTGCTCGGTCGTACTCAAGTACCTGCCGGACGTGCCGATCCACGTCGTGGCGGGCGACGAGTACAACATGAAGGTCACCCAGCCCGTCGACGTCTTCATCGCCGACAAGCTCTTCCAGCTCGCCTCCACCGCGGCCCCCGAGCAGAACGGCGAGGAGGCCTACCGCGAACTCCTCACCGGCAAGACGGTCGTCATCTTCGGCGGGTCGTACGGCATCGGCAAGGACATCGCCGAACTCGCCGAGTCCTACGGCGCCGACGTCTACGCGCTGGGCCGCTCCACCACCGGCACCCACGTGGAGAACCCGGAGGAGGTCGACGACGCGCTGTCCAAGGCGTACGCCGAGACCGGGCGCATCGACTACGTCGTCAACACCGCGGGCGTGCTGCGCATCGGCAAGCTCGCCGAGACCGACAACGCCACCATCGAGGAGGCGCTGAAGGTCAACTACCTGGCGCCGGTGCAGATCGCGCGCTCGTCGTACAAGTACCTGGCGGAGACCAAGGGCCAGCTGCTGCTGTACACCTCCAGCAGCTACACCCGCGGCCGCGCCGAGTACAGCCTCTACTCCTCCACCAAGGCCGCCATGGTGAACCTCACCCAGGCGCTGTCCGACGAGTGGGCCGGCGACGGCATCCGCGTCAACTGCATCAACCCCGAGCGCACCGCCACCCCGATGCGCACCAAGGCCTTCGGTCAGGAGCCCGCGGGCACCCTGCTCTCCTCCGAGGCCGTGGCCCGCACCTCGCTCGACGTGCTGCTGTCGGAGCTGACCGGACACGTCATCGACGTCCGCCAGCAGGACCCGACGGCGGGTGCGTCCAAGGCCTCCGGATTCGAGCAGGCGCTGGCTGCTGTCCTGGACCGCCAGGACGGCGTGGCATAATCAACTGTAAATAGACATCTGTCATTCAGGCCTCTGTGGCTGCCCGTTTGCGGAGCATTCACAGGGGCCTGAGTCCGTAAGTTTCCAAATCGTTTCGAAATTCTCACATCGTTTCGCAAGGTCTTTTTCCGGCCAATTCGGCATTCCATGGCTTTTTCGGCGGTTCTAGACCATGCAGTGACAAAACCGGCACCCCTCCCAGAGCAGGTTCCCCCGTGATATCCACCGCTATTCGCGTCGCCCGGGTGGGCAGCGTGGCCGAGCTGGCCGCGGCGGCCCTCATGATGCTGGGCTTCCCCTGCCTCATGCTGGCTGCGCTCGTCCCGAGCGTGTACGCCTTCGCGGCCGCGGCCGCTGTGACGTACCTGGCGGACCACTATCTGCACCGCAAGGGCAGCTATCTGATCAACCGGCTCAGCAAGGTGCGGGCCGGTCTGTCGATCCGCTTCCTGATCCGGCAACTGCTACTGGTCCTGCTGCTGGCGCGGCTGTCCCTGACGGACGACCTGATCTTCTACGGCGCGATCGCCTGCTTCATCGCCTTCTACGGCCTGCAGGCCCCGCACGGCGCCCTGGTCACCCTGATCCGCAACCGCCGCCGGATGCCGGTCGCCACCCGCAACGTCGACCTGGCCTCGCGCATCCGCATCCCGGACGCGCCGCCGCAGCGGCTGCTGCACCGCTCTGCCGAGAAGATGCTCCACCTCGACCTCGCGGCCGTCGTCGGCCTGCTGGTCTCCAGCGCCATCGACTCGCCCCCGGCCGGCTTCATCGGCATCGCCGTCACGCTGGGCCTGGGCGCCCTGTACGTCCTCGCCCTGCTGCCGTACATCCGCAGCAGGAGGATCCCGCCGAAGGACGAGAAGGTCCTCGCCGCGGTCGACGACTGGCTGCGCGCCTACAAGCCGCAGACGGTGCTGTACTTCTCCGGCTCCAAGGACTCCGCGTACCAGGTCAACATGTGGCTGGAGACGATGGAGCAGCTGGACACCCGGCCGCTGATCATCCTGCGCGAGCGCGTCATCCTGCAGAACCTCGCGCCCACCACGGTCCCCGTCATCTGCGTGCCCGGAGGGGTGCACCTGATGAACATGGACCTGTCCACGGTGCGCGTCGCGCTGTACGCGGCGAACGTCGGCAAGAACATCCACATGCTGCGCGTGCCCACCATGAAGCACGTCTTCATCGGCCACGGCGACAGCGACAAGCTCGCCAGCGTCAACCCGTTCAGCAAGGTGTACGACGAGGTGTGGACCGCCGGGCGTGCGGGCCGCGACCGCTACGCCATCGCCGACGTCGGCGTGCGCGACGAGGACATCGTCGAGGTCGGCCGCCCGCAGCTGGCGCCGATCCAGACCTGGCAGGGCGTGCCCGAGGGCCGTATCCCCACCGTTCTGTACGCCCCCACCTGGGAGGGCTGGGACGACAACCCGGGCAACACCTCCATCCTCCTCGCGGGTGAGAACATCGTGAGGAAGCTGGTACAGGCCGACCCGCCGGTCCGCGTCCTGTACAAGCCGCACCCCTTCACCGGCACCCGCAGCGCGCGGGCCAAGGCCGCGCACGAGCGGATCACCGCCCTGGTCGAGAAGGCCGCCGCCGAGCGCGCCGCCGACCCGCGTTTCACCGCCGACGCCGCCGCCCAGGCGCAGGCCAAGGCGGAGCTGGCCCGCATCGAGGCCCGGCTCACCGCACTGGCCGGTGCCGGCGGCGAGAAGGGCGACGAGGCCGAGGCCACCCGCGACGGACTGGTCGACGTGGCCAAGCACGAGGAGATCGCCCGGCTGCGCGCCGAGTGGAACGACGCCTACTGGCGCTCCTTCGGCAGCTGGCAGCACCGCGTCATCTCCGGCGCCGAGCCGCGCCTGTACGACTGCTTCAACGTCTCCGACGCGATGGTCTCCGACATCTCCAGCGTGGTCTCCGACTTCATCGCCAGCGGCAAGCCGTACGCGGTGACGGACTCCGCCGGCCTGGGCGCCGAGGAGTTCAAGCGGCAGAACACCGCGGTGCGCGCCGCCGTGATCCTGTCCAACAGTGCGGCCGAGCTCGGCGAGCTGCTGGCCGCGGTGCGCGACCCCGCCTCCGACCCGCTGGCCGAGGACCGCAAGGAGCTCAAGCGGTACCTGCTCGGGCCGGACGAGCCGAAGTCCATCGACCAGTTCAACACCGCGGTGGCGAACCTCGCCCTCAAGGCCGAGACCCGCAACGTCGGCCAGGCCACGCGCGCCGCGGCCGGTGCCGCCGGGACGACCCCGGCGAAGGCGGTGCCCGCGCAGCGGGTGGCGTCGGCCGGTGAGACGGACGGCGTGACCACGGGCTGACGACCGCCGGAGGTCACGCCCGGCCCCGGACCAAAGGCCCGGCCCCGAGGGAGAGATCCCTCGGGGCCGGGCCTTTACCGTCTCTTACTCTCGCCGCCTACTGTACTTATCTGTCCGCTTTCCATATGACCTGCATCACTAATTCCCGAGGCGAGGGCAACCGGCTACTGGGGTCAGCTGTCTTAAGGGTTAGCGCTTGATGTGATACGGGAGAAATTTTCCGTTGACTTGGGGGAAACCGTGACAAGGGGGACGTGTGACCGTGACGCAGCCTGATGTGAGCGTGATCATCGGGGCGTACGAAGCGATGCCGTACCTGGTCGAGTGCCTGGCATCCGTCGAGGCGCAGACCATCGACCCGGCCCGCATCGAAGTCATCGCGGTCGACGACGGATCGACGGACGGCACCGGGGAGTACCTGGAGGAGTTCGCCGCCCGCGCCCCCATGGCCGTCACCGTCATCCGCCAGGAGAACTCCGGCGGCCCCAGCGGCCCGCGCAACGTCGGCCTCGGCAAGGCCGCCGGGCGCTACGTCTTCTTCCTCGACGCCGACGACCGGCTCGGCCCCGAGGCCCTGGAGCGCATGGTCGCCATGGCCGACGAGAACGGCACGGACGTCGTCCTGGGCAAGGTCGAGGGCGTCAACCGCACCGCGCCCAAGTCGATGTGGGGCAAGACGCTCAAGCGCACCGACGTCTTCTCCTCCAACATCAAGTTCACGCTCAGCGCCCAGAAGCTGTTCCGCCGCGAGCTCCTCGAGCGCCACGGCATGCGCTTCGACGAGTCGCTGTTCACCGGCGAGGACGCGCTGTTCACCATGGAGGCCTATCTGCGGGCCGACGGCGTCTCGGTGATCTCCGACTACACGTGCTACTACCTGGTGGGCCGCGACGACGGCAAGCACGTGACCAAGAGCGGCAGCTACACCCTGCGCTTCGACTCGGCGCGCGCCCTGATGAACCTGATCGCCGACATGGTCCCCGCGGGCTCCAAGCGCGACACGCTCATGGTCCGCCCCTTCCTCATCACGCTGCTGCCCCAGTTCGGGCCGAAGTTCCTCAAGGACAGCGAGGAGGTCCAGCGGCACAAGCTCGAACTGGCCAAGCCGCTGATGGACGCCCACTGGAACGAGGGCGTGGCCCACCGCCTCAAGGTCCACGAGCGGCTGCGGCTGTACCTGGTGGCCCAGCAGCGGCCCGACCTCCTCAAGGACGTCCTGGAGTTCCTCCGGGCCAAGCGGCAGGCCGCCGCCATCCTGGAGAAGCGGGGCACCCGGGTGTACCTCGTCTACCCCCACTTCCGCTCCAAGAAGGCGGGTATCCCCGACTGGGTCTACCTCGCCGAGCCGCGCGAGGCCCGCGCCTTCCTGGGCTGGCGGGAGACCTCCGGCTCCTCCTTCCTGCGCCGGGCCGCCCGCAAGGTCCGGCGGATGCTGCGGGGGCGCGCGGCCTCGCCGGGGAAGCGGGCCGCGGCGGCCTGACAATCGCCGGCACGCCGGGTCACGCCGGTCGGTCGGGCGGCGGCGGCCAGATGGCGGTCGGCGCGCCGGGTGGGCGGGTCGCGGCGGGCTGGCGGTGCTGTTGGACGGCCCGTGGTGGCCTGACGGTCGTCGGCGCGCCGGGTGGGCGGGTCGCGGCGGGCTGGCGGTCCTGTTGGACGGCCCTCGGCGGCCGGCGGTCGTATCACGGCTCCGTCCGCGTGCTGGACCGATGCGCGGTGCACGATCCCCTTCGCGTAGATTCGAGCGGGGCAAGCCGAACCTACGCGAGGGGACAGACAGCAAGGTGGCAGGGGCAAGGCAGGCCGTGCGCGAGGCCCGCAGGATCGTCGTCAAGGTGGGTTCCTCCTCGCTGACCACCGCGTCGGGCGGCCTGGACGCCGACCGGGTCGACGCGCTCGTCGACGTCCTGGCCAAGAGCCGCAGCGGGGGAGAGAAGGAGATCGTGCTCGTCTCCTCCGGAGCCATCGCCGCGGGCCTCGCCCCGCTGGGCCTGCGCCGCCGCCCCAAGGACCTCGCCCGCCAGCAGGCTGCGGCCAGCGTCGGCCAGGGCCTGCTCGTGGCCCGCTACACCGCATCCTTCGCCCGCTACGGCGTCCGCGTCGGCCAGGTCCTGCTGACCTTCGACGACATGAGCCGCCGCTCCCACCACCGCAATGCCTCCCGCACGCTCGACAAGCTGCTGGCGATGGGCGCCCTTCCGGTCGTCAACGAGAACGACACCGTCGCCACGGACGAGATCCGCTTCGGCGACAACGACCGGCTCGCCGCGCTCGTCGCCCACCTCGTCCACGCCGACCTGCTGGTGCTGCTGTCCGACGTGGACGGCGTGTACGACGGCGACCCCAGCAAACCGGGCACGTCCCGGATAGCCGAGGTGCGGGGGCCTTTTGACCTGGAGGGCATCGAGATCGGCAGCGCCGGCAAGGCCGGAGTCGGCACCGGCGGCATGGTCACCAAGGTCGAGGCGGCCCGGATCGCCGCCGCCGCAGGCATCCCCGTGGTCCTCACCAGCGCGATCCACGCGGCCGACGCCCTGTCCGGCGGCGACACCGGCACCTACTTCCACCCCACCGGCAAGCGCTCCGCCGACCGGCTGCTCTGGCTGCAGCACGCCTCCACCCCGCAGGGCTCGCTCACCCTCGACGACGGAGCGGTCCGCGCGGTCGTCGAACGCCGCAAGTCGCTGCTGCCCGCTGGAATCGCCGCCGTCGAGGGCGAGTTCACCGCCGGTGACCCGGTCGAGCTGTGTGACACCGAGGGGCGCGCGGTGGCCCGCGGGCTCGTCAACTTCGACGCCAAGGAGATCCCCCGGCTGATCGGCCGCTCGACCCGCGAACTGGCACGCGAGCTGGGCCCGGCGTACGAACGCGAGGTCGTACACAGGGACGACCTCGTGATCCTCCAGCCGTAATGGTCCGAAACGTCCGGCCGCCGCGGTCCTGAAGGTGGGGGACGTTCCGTAAAACCGCCCCACGGGGCCGTGCGGCCTGCTCCACTTTGTCTCAGGGACACATTCCGCACGAGCGCTGCGTAAAGGAGGCTGTCGTGAGACGAGTGCGCCCTGGGGCGGCGGCGTCCCGCGGTGGTGCCGGCGGGTCCCCCTCCCGTGCGGCCGGCGAGGAGCGCACCCTGACCAGTGTGGTGGCCGGGGACCGCTACGAGGAGCCCAAGGACCTGCCCCGGCTGTGGCACGTCACCCTCAGCGTCTCCGGCGAGGAGGCCCCGCTGAAGGAGGTGCGGCGCGGCCTGGAACAGCTCGCCCACGACCACCCCTTCCTGCTGACCAGCCGCTACGCCAACGACCACGCGGAGATCCGCTACTGGGAGGAGGCCCGCGACCTGCACGACGCGGCCGCCGTCGCCCTGCGCCTGTGGGGCGAGCACCGGCAGAGCGCCAAGCTGCCGCCCTGGGAGATCGTCGGCCTGGAGGTCATTGACCGCGAGACCTACCACCAGCGCCTCGCCGAGGGCTACGGCCCGCCACCGGCGAGCCCCGTGGGCGTCCATCCCTTTTGAGGTCACTTGGGTCTTTTTGGGGCCGTTCGGACTGCTTGGATTATTTGGGTCTGCTTGGGACCGCTTGGCCTCTTTGAGGCTGCTTGAGGCCGTTTGGCGGGCTAGGGGGCGTCCTTAGGCTTCTTCGCAGCTTGTCTCGGGGTATGGGATGACCGGTGGACGCACCCCGGCGGAGCACTACCCTTCCCTCATGACCACGCTCTCGCCATACGACTCGATGTCCCCGGTCACCCGGGCCGCCTACCGTGCCAAGGCCGCCGCCGCCGACCTCGCACCGCTGCCGCGCGTCGAGAAGGACGACGCGCTGCTCGCCGTCGCGGACGCCCTGGAGGTCCGTACGAGCGAGATCGTCGAGGCCAACGCCAAGGACGTCGCCAAGGCCCGCGAGGCCGGCACCAGCGAGGCCATCGTCGACCGGCTCACGCTCACGCCGGAGCGGGTGCGCGCCATCGCCTCCGACGTGCGCGACGTGGTGGCGCTGCCCGACCCGGTCGGCGAGGTCGTCCGCGGCTCCACGCTGCCGAACGGCATGGACCTGCGCCAGGTGCGCGTCCCGCTGGGCGTGGTCGGGATCATCTACGAGGCCCGCCCGAACGTCACGGTGGACGCCGCCGCCCTCTGCCTGAAGTCCGGCAACGCGGTGCTGCTGCGTGGCTCCGCCTCCGCGTACGAGTCGAACACCGCCCTCGTCCGGGTGATCCGCGACGCCGTGGGCGGGGCCGGGCTGCCCGCCGACGCCGTGCAGCTCGTGCCCGGCGAGAGCCGCGAGAGCGTGCGCGAGCTGATGCGCGCCCGCGGCCTGGTCGACGTGCTGATCCCGCGCGGCGGCGCCTCGCTGATCCGGACGGTCGTCAACGAGTCCACCGTGCCGGTGATCGAGACCGGCACCGGCAACTGCCACGTCTACGTCGACGCGCAGGCCGACCTCGACATGGCGGTCGACATCCTGATCAACTCCAAGGCGCAGCGGGTCAGCGTCTGCAATACCGCCGAGACGCTGCTGGTCCACCAGGACATCGCCCCCCAGTTCCTGCCGCGCGCCCTGGACGCGCTCGCCGAGGCCGGCGTGACCGTCCACGCCGACGAGAGGGTCATGGTCTATGCCAAGGACTCCAAGGCGACCGTCGTCGAGGCCACGCCGGACGACTGGGAGGCCGAGTACCTGTCCTACGACATCGCCGCCGCCGTGGTCGACTCGCTCGACAAGGCCGTCGAGCACATCCGGCTGTGGAGCTCCGGCCACACCGAGGCGATCGTGACCACCTCCCAGCAGGCCGCCCGCCGCTTCACCCAGCTGGTCGACTCCACCACCATCGCCGTCAACGCCTCCACCCGCTTCACGGACGGCGGTCAGTTCGGCTTCGGCGCGGAGATCGGTATCTCCACGCAGAAGCTGCACGCGCGGGGGCCGATGGGGCTGCCGGAGCTGACCAGCACGAAGTACATCCTCACCGGGGACGGGCACATCCGGCGCTGAGGAGCATACCGGGCATATGCGCCAGGCATGTGCGGCCGGTATGCCCGCCTGCCGCAGGAAAGACGTCTCACCAGGCGGATGAATTTCCATACCGTCTGCCCAAATTGACCCCCCAGGTCTACTCTGGATCCGTGCCGGAGGACGTGGGGGGCACGCCGTTCCCTGACGGCTGGGAGCCCGACGACGACCACGACCGCGGGGTGTCGGACGAAGAGTTCGCCTCCGTGGTCTTCGACGAGGCCTTCGTACGAGCGGCCGTGATCCACGAGCCGACCGCCGTCGAACGCCTCCTGGCCGCCGCGCAGGCCAGGGCCGAGGCCTCCGAGGCCGAGGCCCGCCGTGCCCACGCCAGAGGCGAGCGCTACGAGGACGGGGACGGCCGCGACGGGCACGATTCCGGCCATGATCGCGACCTCGACGACCTGGACGAGACCGACGTCCTTGAAGGCCACTACGGCGCCGCCGGGATGTACGGCAAACAGGTCCGCTGGCACCGCCCCGTCGCCTGGATGCTCGCCCTCGTGATGGGCATAGGCATGGTCGCGCTGGCCTTCACGGCCGTCTACCGGGGCGCTTCCTCGGGCAGCCGCGACCGGGGCCCGCTGCCCGCCTCGACCGGCCTGGAACAGGGCAGCACGACCCCCTCGGCGTCCGCCGACTACTCCCAGCCACCCGTCTCGGTGATCCCGCGCACGCCCTGAGAGCCCTTCGACGGTCCTGGTGAGAACCTGTCAGAACTTGTCGTGTACCAGGGCGTTTACCCGGGCTCCGGGAGACCTACCCTGAATATATGGGAGGGCCTGGAGACCCACCTGAGGGGACACCCGAGGGCGCCCCCGGCGGTGCGGAGGACGAATACCGATCCGTCGTCTTCGACGAGTCGTTCGTCCGTGCTGCCCGCCTCCAGGAGTACTCCGCGCGCGAGCGCATGACCGACCACACCCCCGCCGTGCGCCGCCGCCCGCCGCTGCGCCGCGGCCTGTCCCGGCAGGCCCTGATCCTGGTCCTGCTGATCGCCGTCGCCTTCGGCACCGCGATCTACATGGGCGTACGACACCCGTACCAGACCCCCCAGGCGCAGCAGTCCGTCGAGCCGCTGCGGATGACCGTCATCCCGCTTGCCCCGCAGGGCAAGGTGCCAGGGGCCACTGATCCCGAGTACCTGTACGCGCACAGCCCCGCCGCCCAGTTCAGTGTCGGCGCCGAGGGCATTCCGCTGCCCGCCGTCCGGCGCACCGCGCACTTCTCGGACAGCCAGGTCGTCGCCGCCCTGACCACCGCCAAGGACTACATAGTCGAGTCCTCCCTGTACCCGGAGGTGCTCACCGGCGGCCAGGTCCACCCCGTGCGGGCGCTGCTCCACGCCGACCAGCTCGACCAGTTCGACCAGAGCTTCGAGCACCCCGCCGCCGACGGCCGGCACGCGTCCACCGGATGGCTCATTCGCTTCGACCCGGCCCGGGCCGAGCTCGCCGACCAGAAGATCCGGGTGCAGGGCAGCCTGCGGGCCACCGAGGTCGACTCCTCCACCCTCGAGGTCACCGCGGACCACACCTTCGTGTACGCGCTGCGGCCGACCGGCTCCGGCGCCAAGGCCCCGGCCTCGCTGTTCACCGTCCGGCGCGAGCTGCAGTTCCGTTTCGACCGCGACGACCTGCGCCTGCACCAGACCAAGCTCATGGTCTCCTACCTCCAGGCCGGCCCGCTGTCCTGTGCCGAGGACTCCACCAACCACCTCCGCCCGCTCCTCGCCGGCCAGACCGCCAAGGCAGGCGGCCCGTCCGGAACGGACCCGTACGCGACGGGCAGCGCAACGGCCCTGTGCGGTTCCTTGGCGGCGAGCGCAGAGCCGAAGGTGTGACAGCGGGTTTCGGAAACGAGGGTGCGCCGTCCTCGTTTCCGGTACGTCCCCGTTTCCCTCTGGCCGGCTTCCGGGGTGGCCAGCCCTCAGTCCTCGTCCCGCGGTGGCGTGTCATTCGACGGCTGGTCCGTCGACGGCTGGTCCGTCGGCGGCTGGTCCGTCGGCGGCCGGTCCTTCGGCGGAGCCGACCCCGTGAAGCCGCTGAAGCCGCGCCGCACCCGGTCGCCCAGGTCGCCGGCCCCGCCCGCGAGGTCGCTGACCAGCTTCATCAGCGGGTCCTTGGAGCTCTTCACATGGCTGGCGTAGTGCGCCGCCGACTCGCGGAACGAGTCGCTGACCGACGTGTCCTTGTCCTCGGTACGCCGCGGATAGTGACCGTCCATGATCCGCTGGTAGTCGCGGGACTCGGCCCACTTCTTCAGCTCGGCCGCGCGCACGGTGGTGAAGGGGTGCGTCCGCGGCAGCACGTTCAGGATCTTCAGCACCGAGTCGCGCAGATCGCCCCCGGCCTCGTACTCCTCGGCCTGCTGCAGGAAGGCGTCCACGTTCATCTCGTGCAGATGGTTGCCGCCCGCGATCTTCATCAGGCCGCGCATGGAGGCCCGCAGGTCCTGGCCGACCAGCAGCCCCGCGCGGTCGGCGGACAGCTCCGACTTGCGGAACCACTCCCGCAGCGCCGTCACGATCGCCATGATCGCGAGGTTGCCCAGCGGGATCCAGGCGACCCGGACGGCCAGGCTGGTCAGGAACAGCAGGATCGTGCGGTACACGGCGTGGCCGGACAGGGCGTGGCCCACCTCGTGGCCGATGACCGCCCGCATCTCCTCCTCGTCGAGCAGCTCGACCAGGCCCGTGGTGACGACGATGATCGGCTCGTCCAGGCCGATGCACATCGCGTTGGGCTGAGGGTCCTGGTTGACGTACATCGGCGGGACCTTCTCCAGGTCCAGGATGTAGCAGGCGTCCCGCAGCATGTCGTTCAGGTGCGTGAACTGCTGGTCCGACACGCGCACCGAGTCGGACAGGAACAGCAGCCTCAGACTGCGCTCGGGAAGCAGACCGCTGAGGGCCTTGAACACCGCGTCGAAGCCGCTCAGCTTGCGCAGCGCGACCAGGGCGGAGCGGTCGGCCGGGTGCTCGTACGCTCGCGAGGAGATCCCCGGGAAGCGCGTGCGCTGCCTGCTCGGCACGTGCTCGTGCCCGTTGTGCTCGTGGCCGTCGTCGGACATGTGGTCCCCCATGTGCGTCTGTGTGCCCACTGTGCCCCCGAAGCAGGACCCAGCCTAGGCGGAGATACCGTGGACGGGCAGTACAGCGAAGGAGTCCACATCATGGAGCACTACCCCGCAGCCGCCCGGCTCACCGAGGCCGCGAGCGCCGCCGCCCAGCACCAGGGGGCGGGGAATCTGCTCCGGGTCGTACTGATCGTGATGGTGGTGGGCTGCGTGCTCACCGGGTGGTTCCTGCTGCGCGGGTACAAGCAGAAGGACGACTGAGCCGCGCGAAAGGTTCCCCGCACCCGCCGCGTCGGCCTGCGGCGCACGCCGAGGCACCTGTCGGTGCGTGCCGAGCCGGTCGCCCCGGGACAACCGCCGTCCCCAACGGCGGAGTCGGCGTGATCGGCACGGAGGCGGCCGCTTACGATGAGCCGACATCTTTATCCAGCCCACACCGGATAGGTCCTGCCGAAGATGAGCTTCCACAGCACCGCTGCCCAGCTGGTCACCCTCGCCGAGGCGGAAGGCGGCACCCACAACAGCCTCAACCCCTTCCTCACCGGCGGCGGCGCGCTCTTCATCCTGCTGCTCCTGCTGTGGATCACCACCCGCTTCAACCGCGACCGCTGAGCACCGCCGCGACCCGTCCCGGAGCTGTCCCTCCGGGGGCCGGGCGCGGTCCTGGGGATCTGTCGGCCGGAGCCCTCAGGCCGGGCCGGTAGGGTCTGCACGCATGGGAGAGCAGGACATGCCTACCGGTCCGGCGAGTGACCCGGTGAAGCGCCCGGAGCACGGGCCCGGCAGCGGCCCGTCGACGTCGGGCAAGCGTCGCCTGGGCGTCATGGGCGGAACGTTCGACCCGATCCACCACGGGCACCTCGTGGCGGCCAGCGAGGTCGCCGCGCAGTTCCACCTGGACGAGGTCGTGTTCGTCCCGACCGGCCAGCCGTGGCAGAAGACCCACCGCAAGGTATCCCCGGCCGAGGACCGCTACCTGATGACGGTCATCGCGACCGCCGAGAACCCGCAGTTCTCCGTGAGCCGCATCGACATCGACCGCGGCGGCCCGACCTACACCGTGGACACCCTGCGCGACCTGCGGGCGCTCAACCCCGACACCGACCTGTTCTTCATAACCGGCGCCGACGCGCTCGCCCAGATCCTGACCTGGCGGGACTCGGAGGAGCTGTTCTCCCTCGCGCACTTCATCGGGGTCACCCGGCCCGGTCACCAACTGACCGACGCCGGGCTCCCGGAGGGCGGTGTCTCGCTCGTCGAGGTGCCCGCCCTCTCCATCTCGTCCACGGACTGCCGTGCGAGGGTCGCCAAGGGCGATCCCATCTGGTACATGGTGCCGGACGGGGTCGTGCGCTACATCGACAAGCGCGAGCTGTACCGCGGCGAGTGAGCCGAGAGGGGCACCGGTGAACGACCGATACGACGCTGGGTACGGGGGCGACCCGTACGAGCTCGTCGGCTACGACGAGTACGGCCGGCCTGTGTACCGGCAGATACCGGCGCAGCAGGCTCCGCAGCAGACGTACGACGCGTACGGGCAGCAGGGCTACGGCTACGACCCGTACGCGACGGGCGGGCAGCAGCAGCCCACGCCGCCCTACGGCGGCTACGACACCGGCCGGCAGGCGCCCGTCACCTCCTACGACTCCCAGGGCTCCTACGACTCCCACGGCTCCTACGACCCCTACGGGTCCGGCGCGTCCGGTGCCGGTGCGACGGCGGCGTCGTACGACCCGTACGGCCAGACCGCGACCAGCGGGCAGCAGCCCCGGGTCGCCGAGCAGACCGCCCGCATCCCGCAGCAGGCCGGTCCGGTGGAGGAGGGGCCGGAGCAGCGGGAGTCGCGTGAACGGGAGTACCACACCGAGCAGTTCGCCTTCGTCGAGGAGCCGACCGACGCCTCCGAGGACGTCATCGACTGGCTGAAGTTCACCGAGAACCGCACCGAGCGCCGCGAGGAGGCGCGCCGGCGCGCCCGCAGCCGCGTCATCGCCCTGGTCGTGGTTCTGGCGCTGGTCGCGGTCGGCGGCGTCGGCTACCTCTGGTACGCCGGGAAGCTTCCGGGGCTGTCGTCGTCCGGTTCGAAGACCGGGACCGCGACCGCCGCCGCCGCTCAGAAGCGCGACGTGATCGTCGTCCACCTGCACAACACCGCCAAGGGCGGCACCTCCACGGCGCTGCTCGTCGACAACACCACCACCAAGCAGGGCACCACCGTCCTGCTGCCCAACTCCCTCGCCCTGACCGACGACGACGGCACCACCACGACCCTCGCCAAGTCGGTCCAGGACGACGGCTCCTCCGGGACCCGGGACCAACTCGACACCGTTCTCGGCACCAACATCGAGGGCACCTGGCGGCTGGACACCCCCTACCTGCAGAACCTCGTCGACCTGGTCGGCAACATCGAGGTCGACACCAACGCCGACGTGCCCGACCCGGCCGCGAAGAAGAAGGGCACCGCGCCCCTGGTCCACAAGGGCAAGGACCAGTCCCTCAGCGGCAAGATGGCCGTCGCCTACGCCACCTACCGGGCCTCCGGGGAGTCCGAGAACGCCCAGCTGGAGCGGTTCGGCCAGGTGATGCAGGGCGTCCTGCGCAAGATGTCCTCCGACCCACAGGGCGCGACCACGACGGTGCAGACCCTGGCGCAGATCCTCGACCCGTCGCTCACCGACAAGGACCTCGGCACCTTCCTCGCCAAGCTCGCCGACCTCGCCAAGGGCGGCGACTACAGGACGGCGTTGCTGCCCGTCCAGGCCGACGGCACGCTGAGCGCGCAGACCAGCGACAGCGTCGTCAAGGACATCCTCGGCGGCACCGCGAAGAGCCCCGAGCAGGGGTCGGCGGTCCGGGTCTCCGTTCAGAACGCCACCGGCACCAAGGACAACACTGAGAAGGCCCGCGTCGTCCTCCTCAACGGCGGCTTCACCTTCCTCGAGGCCGGCACGGCGTCCGCCGTCCAGCCGACGTCCAAGGTGATCTACGCCGACACCGCCGACAAGCAGAACGCCACCGAGGTCGCCAAGACCCTCGGCCTCCCCACCAGCTCGGTCACGCAGGGCAAGGTCTCGTCGAATGCGGACGTCTCGGTGATCCTCGGCCAGAACTACAGGCCGTCGTCGTCCTAGCCGGAGAGCGCCCGCCCCAGGGGCGCCCCCCGGGGGCGGCTTCTCCGGGGGGCGGCTTCTCCGGGGAGCGGCTGCCCCGGGGGGACGGTTTGCCTCCGGGCGGCCGTCGACCGCCGGCCGTCGGGCCGCCGGGCAGGCGGGCAGGGCCTTGCAGGGGCACGCTGCGGGCCTCCGGCCGCGGGGGCACGCCCGAGCGGTGTCCTCCGGGCGGCTTCAGAGGGGCAGTGGACCAGAGCGGCTCTACGAGCTTCACCGAGTCGGTGGAAGGGGGCCCGTCGGATCGGAGGCGGCGGGTCCGGTCTCCTCAGGCGGCACACGGGGCCGGCCTCCCTCGAGCCCTGCTCCTGATGACCGGGTCGCCCTCCTCGCGCCCGCCGCGGAGCCGGACGGTCCCGGTCCGCGGTCTCCGCAAAGCCGCCCCTGCCTTCCGGCGGGTGATCCGTTCATCGCGTGGGTGTGCCCGGCGGTCCGTGAGACCCTTGTTGTCAAGTGACCGCCGACCGAAAGCCTTGTAGTGACCGCAACCGACCGCTCTCTCGAGCTCATCAACACCGCCGCCCAGGCGGCCGCCGACAAGCTCGCGCACGACATCATCGCCTACGACGTGAGCGACGTGCTGTCGATCACGGACGCGTTCCTGCTGGCCTCCGCTCCCAGCGACCGTCAGGTCAAGTCGATCGTCGACGAGATCGAGGAGCGGCTCCTGAAGGAACTCGGCGCCAAGCCGGCGCGCCGGGAGGGCGACCGCGAGGCCCGCTGGGTCCTGCTCGACTACGTCGACATCGTCGTCCACGTCCAGCACAGCGAGGAGCGCGTCTTCTACGCCCTGGAGCGGCTGTGGAAGGACTGCCCCGAGATCGAGCTGCCCGCCGATGCCCAGGCCACCCGCGGCAAGGCCGAGGAGCACGCCAGGCTGCAGGCCGCCCAGGAGTCGGCGGAGCTGGGCGGTGAGTGGCGATGAGCGGCCCCGCTGAAGGGACCGCCAGGAAGCCGGGCCGGGGCCGCCGCATCATCCTGTGGCGGCACGGCCAGACCTCCTGGAACGTGGAGCGCCGCTTCCAGGGCACGACGGACGTCGAGCTCACCGAGGCCGGTGTCGGGCAGGCCCGCCGCGCCGCGCGGCTGCTGGCCTCGCTGAGGCCCGACGCGATCGTCTCCTCGGATCTTCAGCGGGCCACCAAGACGGCCGCCGAGCTCGCCGCCCTCACCGGCCTCGAGGTCGCCCAGGACGAGGGGCTGCGCGAGACCTACGCGGGGGTTTGGCAGGGCCTGACGCACGAGGAGATCATCGCCCGGTACGGCGAGGAGTACGCCGCGTGGAAGCGCGGTGAGCCGGTGCGCCGCGGCGGCGGCGAACTGGAGACCGAGGTCGCCGACCGCGCCGCCCCCGTCGTGCTGCGGCACGTCGAGAAGCTGCCCGAGGACGGCACGCTCGTGGTGGTCAGCCACGGCGGCACGATCCGCACCACCATCGGGCGCCTCCTTGGCCTGGAGGCCCGGTACTGGGAGGCCCTCGGCGGCCTCTCCAACTGCTGCTGGTCCGTCCTCGGCGAGGGGGCCCGCGGCTGGCGCCTGCTGGAGCACAACGCCGGCACCCTGCCGGAGCCCGTCCTCGGCGACGACGACTGAGCCTTCGCGGGCCCCCGGGACCCGGATTTCACTTTCAGGCAGGTCGCAGGCTAAAGTTCTTCTTGTTCGCCCCGCCGAGCGGGAAGAACACAAGGGGCTATAGCTCAGTTGGTAGAGCGCCTGCATGGCATGCAGGAGGTCAGGAGTTCAATTCTCCTTAGCTCCACGGATCGACGCTCTGTTGAGTTGTCAAAGATCGGTGATCAGGATCCCGTCCCGTCAGGGGGCGGGATTTTCTGTGTTCCAGGCGTGAACGATCTCCGCGGCCTCCTCGTCCGACGGCGGCCACAGCCGCTGCCTCCGCTCCCTCAGCAGTGCGACCTTCTCGCGCGATTCCTCGTCCTCCGGCGTGGAGGTCACGATGCGGCACTCCGGCATCCCGTCGATCGACAGCGACAGGGACGTCATCCTCAGCTCGCCCACCGCCTCGTGACGGAACGTCTTCACCCGAGGCCCCGGTGGTGTCACCTCACCGCTCGCCCACAGCTCGGCGAAGTGCGGGCTGGCGGCCGACAGTCCGCGTATGAAGTCCTCCCAGGCCGGCTCGCCCACATGACTGCCGTACGAGGCGCGCAGGGTCGCCACCAACACCGGCAGCTCACGATCCCGGTGCACCACCGGGCAGGCCTCCTCGGAGACGGCGAACAACGTCCACAACACTTTCGGCACGCCGATCCCGAGCGTCTCCGGCACCAGGTACAGGTCGCGGTAGGCGGCATTGGTGGCGAGGATGTCGTACCGCGAGTTGTAGACCACCGCCGGATGCGGATCGAGGGCGTCGATGATGCCCTGCACCTGCGGTCCGACCCGCTGCACCAACTGCTCCGGGGTGGGGTCGAATGGCACCTCCGCCAGGCGGTACAGATGCTCCCGCTCCGGCGGGTCCAGCCGCAGCGTGCGCGCCACCGCGTCCAGCACCTGGGGGGAGGCGTTGATCGGCCGGCCCTGCTCGAGCCAGGTGTACAGGTGACGCCCACGCCCGAGATCTGGGCGACCTCCTCGCGGCGCAGCCCCGGTGTGCGGCGGCGCAGGCCGGGCGGCATTCCCACGTCGGCCGGTGTCACCCCGGCGCGCCTGCTGCGCAGAAAGGCGGCCAGCTCGGGCCGGCGGCGCTGTGTCGTCCCCATCGTCACGTCCCCCATCGTCGATGCCCGACTTGTCCCCTGCCAGGTGCTGTCAGTACCAGCACCAGCGGGCACTCGGCACCCGTACCGGGGCCTCGCCAGGCTCGACAACATGACGACAACACCCCGGACGGGACCAGGTCCTGCACCCGTGCACCCGCTTCCAAGTCCTGCGATCAGTAAAGCGCCCGGCACTGACAACCGGCCCCGGCCGCTGCTCGCGGTCGTGCTCGCGGCCCAGTTCATGGCGCTGCTCGACGTGTTCATCGTCAACGTCGCCGCCCCCACCATCGGCGCCGAACTCCACGCCACGGGCGCGGACTTGCAGCTGGTGATCGCCGGGTACGCGATCACGTACTCGGTCCTGCTGATCACCGGCGCCCGCCTCGGCGACCGGCTCGGGCACGGCCGGGTCCACCTCGCCGGGCTCGCCCTCTTCACCGCCGCCTCGCTCGCCTGCGGCCTGGCCCAGGGCGCAGGCGAGCTGATCGTCTTCCGGCTGGTCCAGGGCGCCGGCTCGGCGGTGATGATCCCGCAGGTGCTCAGCCTGATCCAGCGCACCTTCACCGGCGAGGCCCGGGTGCGGGCGCTCGGTGCGTACTCGGCCGTCGTCGCCGTCGGCGCGGTCGCCGGGCAGATCGTCGGCGGCGTGCTGGTCGGCGCGGACCTGTTCGGCACCGGCTGGCGGCCGGTCTTCCTCGTCAACGTGCCCGTGGGTGCCGTACTCCTGGCCGTGGGAAGGCGCGTCCTGCCGCGGGACGGCGCGGGGGAGCCGAGGGAGGTCCCCTCTGCTCGAGCGAAGTCGGGAGCGCAGTCGAGGGCGCGGGGCCTCGACCTGCCCGGCCTGGTGCTGCTCGGCGGGGCCGTCTCGCTGCTGACCGTGCCGCTGGTGGTCAGGAGGAGGACTGGCCCCTGTGGTCCTGGCTGTCGCTGGGCGCGGCCGCGGTGCTGTTCGGGCTGTTCTGCGCGTACGAGTCCCGGCTCGCCCGGCGTGGCGGCGCCCCGCTGATCGCGCCCCGGGTGCTGCGCCACCCCGGTATGGGCCTCGCCGTCTTCCGGATCCTGGCGGCCATGGCGGTCAACGGCGGCATGCTGTTCGCGCTCGTGCTGCACGTGCAGGGCGGTCTCGGCTACAGCCCGCTGCGGGCGGGCCTCACCTTCGCGCCGACCGCGGCCGTCTTCGGCCTGGTGGGGCTGACCTGGCGGAAGTGGCCCGCCTCCTGGCAGCGGTGGCTGACCCGGCCGGGTTCGTGCTGATCGCGCTGTCCGTGGCCGGCATCGGACTGGCGTTCCGGGGCGGCGGCGACGGCGGTCTGCTGCTCTACGCCTCGTATGTCGGCGTGGGCACACAACTCGCCCTCGGTTTCAGTGCGACGCTCACCATGGCGCTGGCCACCGTGCGGCCCGAGGACGCGGCGGACGCCAGCGGCCTGCTCGCGACGGTCGCGCAGCTCGGTCAGCTGATCGGCGTTGCGGCGTTGGGCACAGTGTTCTTGAACCGGCTTGAGTCACTGGGGGCCCCGGGGGCGTATACCTCTGCGGAGGCGCTCTCGGCGTGCATGTACGTGCTGGCCGGAACGGCCGCGGCGGGTGCTGTGGCCGGACTGGTACCGAGGCGTCGCTGACCGTATTGGTCCGGCCGTGGCAGAATCAAACGGCCGGAAGGGGGCGCGGCCCGACGGGAGGGAGTAGCGATGCCTGCGAGCATCCTCGAGGAGGTCGGTGGCTTTCTCGATGCGGCGTTGATACGGGACACGGTCACCCGCCTCAGCTGCCCTTCCTGCGGGTCCCTCCATGTGGCCCAAGTCCTCGGCGACAACGGCGGGATCTCGTACGTGTGCACGGCCTGCGGCCACAGCTGGAGCTGATCGATGGGTGCACACAGGCGAAAGTGCGACTGGTGCGGCAGCGGTACGCCGATCGTCCGTGACATGGAGCCGATCAACCCCGACTACCAGTACTGGTGCGAGGAGTGCGCGCGGGCGCTGATCATAAAGGGCGACCCGATCGAGACGTACCGCGAGCTCGAGGGCGAGCCCATCTACGGCCGGCTCCTCGAGGAGCACTGCACTCTGAAGCGGTTCTATTCGTTCGTCACGGCGTGATCCCGGCCGAGGCCTCGCGTCGAGGTCCCGGCCCAACTCGCGTGCCGCCCATATCGGGCATAACGGAAACCGATTTGGTGCTGCACCCCCTGGACCGTGTAATGTTGGCGTCGCCGCCGGGGAAACCGGGCGGGACACCGCAAGGGGCTATAGCTCAGTTGGTAGAGCGCTTGCATGGCATGCAAGAGGTCAGGAGTTCAATTCTCCTTAGCTCCACAGAAATCGAAGGCGGGTCATCCGATCGGATGACCCGCCTTCGACGTGTGGTGGGGTGTGGCGTGCCGCAACCCGGTACGGAGAAACGGCGGGTTGCCCACCTGGGCGACCCGCCGTGAGCGTGCTCAGCGGCCCAGGGCGCGGCGGCCGCGGCCCTGGGAGAGGACCGGCAGGTTGCGGGACGGGGCCTGCGAGCGGGTGTCCTCCTCGAGGCGCAGCGCGAGCGCCGGGCAGCGGCGCACCGCGCGCAGGGCCTTCGCCTCCGCGTAGCGCGGCACCTGCGCCTGGGCGACGGTCGGGAAACCGTCGGCTCCCAGTTCGAAGACCTCCGGGAGGATGTCCGCGCACAGGCCGTGGCCCCGGCACAGCGTCCAGTCGACGTAGATCTTCTGGCGGCTGGGGCCGGTCTCCTCGGCCTCGGCGCCGCCGGGGACGCCCGTCGGGGCCCTGCCGCCCTCGAAGAGCGGCAGAACGCCCTCCACGGGCCTTCCGCAGCCGTTTCCGAGGACGTGGGCGGCCAGGTCGTCCGTGAAGGCCTTGATCGTCGACTCCAGGAACATCGCGGAGCCGTCCGGGTGCGAACACGCGCCGCGCCGCTTCACGTTCTTGGCGACCTGCTTGAGGGCCTCCAGGGCGGCCGGTCCGCCGCCGTTGAGGATGTCCTCCATGCCGCGCGCGGCAGCCGGCAGACCGAGGTAGCAGGGGCCGCACTGGCCCGCGCTCTCCTCGGCCAGCCACTTGGCCACCTGCAGCGACTCGCCCAGCGGGCAGGTCTCCTGGCTGATCGGCAGGATCGCGCCCGCGCCGAGCGAACCGCCCACCGCGTCCAGTGAGTTGCGGGAGACGATCGCCTCGTTGACGGTCGCCGCGTCGATCCACTTGCCGTGGTAGCCGCCGGTCAGCACGCCCTGCGGCACCGGCGGGGCGCCGGCGAGCTGGAGGACGTAACGCAGCGGCACACCCGTCGGGACCTCGATCACCATGGGGCGGGCGACCGCCCCGGAGACCGTGAGCATGACGGTGCCCGGCTCGTCGTACAGGCCGGTGTTGCCGTAGCGCTCCGGGCCGATGCGGGCGGCGATCGCCAGCTGGGCGAACGTCTCGGCGTTGGACAGCAGGGTGGGCGCGCCGCCCACGCCGCTCTGCGAGGCGCTGATCTTGCGGCCCGGCGGAATCGCCGGGCCGCCGTCGATCGAGCGGATCAGCGACGCGGCCGCGCCGGTAACCATGCGCACCGGATTGCGCTGCACGCGCGCGCGGAGGGCCGATCGGCGCCCATTGCTGAGGCCGCGTTCGGCGAGCGCGGCCTCCATGGAGCGCTGCGTGGACTCCCGGGTGACCCCCACCACGAGCGTGCGGGCACCCATCGCCTCCGCGCACAGCAGCGCGCCGTCCAGGATGAGGTGCGGGGCACGGTTGATCAGCACCGTGTCCTTGCGACAGGCCGGCTCGTCCTCGCTTCCGTTGACCACGACGACCGGCCGCACGCCGCGGCGGATCGCCGACTCGGCGACCGACCGCAGCTTCTTGTGGAAGGGGAAACCCGCGCCACCGCGGCCCCTGAGGTTGATGCGCTCGGCGAGCTGCGCGAGCTGCTCGCCGCCCATCGGTTCGAGCGGCCCGTGCACCTTCAGGTGCATGGGCAGATCGAGCCTTTCGACAAGGTCGAAGCCCGACGTGAGCTGCGGAAGGCCGACCACGCGGACTTCTGGGACGTCGGGCAGGGCCTCGTTCACTTAAAGCCTCCGGAAGGCGTGTTCCAAGCTTCGCCCGAACCCGGTGCGTCGTAGGAGGCACCGGGCAGTGTTTCAGTGGCGGGACCGCTGTTGTACGTGTCATTCGAGTTGTACGTGCCGTAGAGGGTGTTCGTCTCACCGGTGTCGTACACATCACTCGCGCCGTACGCGCTTGTGCCCGAATTGCCATGGGCAGGGATCGTGTATCCCGTGTCGTTCAGCGGGTCGTAGGCCGACGGGGGCGCCTCGCCGACGGGAGGCGGAGACGGGATCGGCCAGCTGCCCGACGTGCTGCCGGTGTTCTCCATGCGCGGGATCGCCTCCGTGGCCTGCATGTCCAGCGGCAGGTCCATGCGGGCGGTCTGGTCGGCCGCGAAGGGCTGCTGGGCCCGTGAAGGCGTCGAGACGGCCCGGTAGGCGGCCGCGAAGCCGGAGGCGGGCTCGGGGGCCGCGGCGGGCGCCGCGGTCTCGTACAGCGGCGCGGAAGGGCTCGGAATCCGCGGCAGGGAGCCCGTCGTGTCGGCGGGCGCCGGCCGGGCTGCTCGCGCGTTCTCGTAGCCCGGCAGCGCGGACTCCGCCACCCTGGCCCGGCTCGCCTCCAGGTCGTCGATCCCCGGCCGCTCCTCGGTGCCCAGGATCGCGACGAGCCGGTCGGCGACCTTGCGCTTGACCGGGCGCGGCGCCGCGCGCAGCGCCAGGGCCCCCATGACGCCGAGCAGGGACAGGCTGTAGAGGATCACGAAGATCGGCTTGGCCTGACGGCCCGCGTACAGGCCGTGGACCAGCGCCGCGCACCAGGCGGGATAGGCCAGCATGTGCATCGCCCGCCAGCGGGCCGCGACCGGGGCGGGGGAGGCGAAATTGCTGCGCAGCGCGCCGGTGATGCCCACGAAGATCATCAGCAGACCGGCCGCGGAGCCGAGACCGATCAGGCCGGCGCTTCCGGAGACGCCGAGCGAGAACGGAATGATCGCGGCGATCAGCTGGGTGTGGCCCAGCGCGATCTTGGTGGTGATGTGCAGCAGGAGGAAGGCGATCGAGGCGACCGCCGTCGTCCGGTGCACGGCCTGGCCCACGATCCGCTGGCGCGTGTTGAGGAAGATCCGGTCCTGGGCGACCAGGCCCCAGATCACCGAGCAGCTGAGGGAGACGAGGGAGAGGACGCCTGCACCGAAATTCAGGAAGTCCTGGACCCTGTCACCTCCGGCCAGCACGATCACGGGTATGAGGAGCAGGACGACAGCCGACGCCACCCCATAGGCCGAGCGGCCTGGTTTGGGGAGCGCAGTGTTACTGCGACGAGGGTTCATGGGGGCAACTCCGAGCGGTTCGGGAAAGCGGTCCCGAGGACGAACTCTAAGCGGCGGCAAACTGAGCGGTACGCCATTTGAGTTATTGCGTTGTTATCAAAGGGGCTCGCGGGACGCGTGTTGTCCCTATAGGGTCCGTTACGCCAGGTAATATTTGAACCTTGTTCAACTTTTCCGAACCTTCACAAGCGGGTCCGGGGCCACCGGGCGGGTCGCCGGAAGCCCGTCGCGGCGCACTCGACGGCTGCGGTACCCTGACGTCATGCGTGCCGTACGCCTTCTGCTTAGCGAGCCGCGCTGATCAGTCCCGACCACCGGGCGAATCGGATGGTCGGCATCGGCGCGGCGTCCCCTCCTGTGCGAGGGGATTTTTCATTTCCGCTGGCAGAGACGATCGATGGAGCTTTGAGGATCATGAGCGAGACGAACCCCGCTGCCGCCGCTGCTGTGTCGGCGGAGGCCGCGCCGCACCGCTACACGGCCGCCATGGCGGCCGAGATCGAGGCACGCTGGCAGGACTTCTGGGACGCCGAGGGCACGTACGAGGCGCCGAACCCGAAGGGTGACCTGGTCGGCGACCCCGAGCTGGTCGCCAAACCCAAGAAGTTCATCATGGACATGTTCCCGTACCCCTCCGGTGCGGGCCTGCATGTCGGCCACCCCCTGGGGTACATCGCCACCGATGTATACGCCCGGTTCCAGCGGATGACCGGCCACAACGTCCTGCACACCCTGGGCTTCGACGCCTTCGGCCTGCCCGCCGAGCAGTACGCCGTGCAGACCGGCACGCACCCGCGCGTGTCCACCGAGGCCAACATCGAGAACATGAAGGCCCAGCTGCGCCGGCTGGGCCTGGGCCACGACAAGCGCCGGTCGTTCGCCACGATCGACCCGGACTACTACAAGTGGACCCAGTGGATCTTCCTGCAGATCTTCAACTCCTGGTACGACGACGAGGCGAAGAAGGCCCGCCCGATCTCCGAGCTGATCGCCCAATTCGAGAGCGGTGAGCGCACCGTACCGGGGCACACGCGCGGGTGGCACGAGCTGAGCGCAGCCGAGCGCGCCGACGTCCTGAGTGAGTTCCGCCTGGCGTACGCCTCCGACGCGCCCGTCAACTGGTGCCCCGGCCTGGGCACCGTGCTGGCCAACGAGGAGGTCACCGCCGACGGCCGCTCCGAGCGCGGCAACTTCCCGGTCTTCAAGGCCAAGCTGCGCCAGTGGAACATGCGGATCACCGCGTACGCGGACCGCCTGCTGGAGGACCTGGAGGAGCTGGATTGGCCCGAGGCCATCAAGCTGCAGCAGCGCAACTGGATCGGTCGCTCCGAGGGCGCCCGCGTCGACTTCCCGATCGACGGCGAAGCGATCACGGTCTTCACCACGCGCCCGGACACCCTGTTCGGCGCCACCTACATGGTGCTGGCGCCCGAGCACCCGCTGGTCGAGAAGTTCACGCCGGCCGCCTGGCCCGAGGGCACCCACGAGGTGTGGACCGGCGGCCACGCCACCCCGGCCGAGGCGGTCGCGGCATACCGAGCGCAGGCCGCCTCGAAGTCCGACGTGGAGCGGCAGGCCGAGGCCAAGGACAAGACCGGCGTCTTCACCGGCGCGTTCGCGACCAACCCGGCCAACGGCGAGCAGATCCCGGTCTTCATCGCGGACTACGTCCTGATGGGCTACGGCACCGGCGCGATCATGGCCGTCCCGGCGCACGACAGCCGCGACTTCGCCTTCGCGCGCGCCTTCGAACTGCCGATGCGCTGCGTCGTCGAGCCGACCGACGGCCGGGGCACCGACCCGTCGACGTGGGACGACGCCTTCGTGTCGTACGACGCGAAGGTCGTCAACTCCTCCAGTGACGAGGTGAAGCTGGACGGCCTGGGCGTCGTCGAGGCCAAGGCGCGGATCACCGAGTGGCTGGAGCGCAAGGGCATCGGCGAGGGCACCGTCAACTACCGCCTGCGCGACTGGCTGTTCAGCCGCCAGCGCTACTGGGGCGAGCCCTTCCCGATCGTCTACGACGAGGACGGCGTCGCCCACGCCCTGCCCGAGTCGATGCTGCCCCTGGAGCTGCCGGAGGTCGAGGACTACTCGCCGCGCACCTTCGACCCGGACGACGCGAACACCCAGCCCGAGACGCCGCTGTCGCGCAACGAGGAGTGGGTCAACGTCACCCTGGACCTGGGCGACGGGCCGAAACAGTACCGCCGCGAGACCAACACCATGCCCAACTGGGCCGGTTCCTGCTGGTACGAGCTGCGCTACCTGGACCCGCACAACAGCGAGAAGCTGGTCGACCCGGAGATCGAGCGCTACTGGATGGGCCCGCGCGAGGGCATGCCGCACGGCGGTGTCGACCTGTACGTCGGCGGCGCCGAGCATGCCGTGCTGCACCTGCTGTACGCCCGCTTCTGGTCCAAGGTCCTGTACGACCTGGGGCACGTCTCCTCCGCGGAGCCGTTCCACAAGCTGTTCAACCAGGGCATGATCCAGGCCTACGTCTACCGCGACAGCCGCGGCATCGCGGTGCCGGCCGCCGAGGTGGAGGAGCGCGACGGCGCGTACTACTACCAGGGCGAGAAGGTCACCCGCCTGCTGGGCAAGATGGGCAAGTCCCTGAAGAACGCCGTCACTCCGGACGAGATCTGCGCCGAGTACGGCGCCGACACGCTGCGCCTGTACGAGATGGCGATGGGCCCGCTGGACGTTTCCCGGCCCTGGGACACGCGCGCGGTGGTGGGCCAGTTCCGGCTGCTGCAGCGGCTGTGGCGCAACATCGTCGACGAGGCCACCGGCGAGGTCACCGTCACCGACGCCGAGCCCGACGAGGAGACGCTGCGCGCGCTGCACAAGGCGATCGACGGTGTGCGCCAGGACCTGGAGGGCCTGCGCTTCAACACCGCCATCGCCAAGGTCACCGAGCTGAACAACCACCTGACCAAGGCGGGAGGCCCGGTGCCGCGCTCGGTCGCCGAGCCGCTGGTGCTGATGATCGCGCCGCTGGCCCCGCACATCGCCGAGGAGCTGTGGCACAAGCTGGGCCACACCGACTCGGTCGTCCACCAGGACTTCCCCGTGGCCGACCCGGCGTACGTCGTGGACGAGACCGTGACCTGCGTCGTCCAGGTCAAGGGCAAGGTCAAGGCACGCCTGGAGGTCTCCCCGTCCATCTCCGAGGAGGAGCTGGAGAAGGTGGCGCTGGCCGACGAGAAGGTCGTCGCGGCGCTGGGCGGCGCGGGCATCCGCAAGGTGATCGTGCGGGCGCCGAAGCTGGTGAACATCGTTCCGGCGTAGGCGTTCGAGAGCTCGTGGATCACTCCTCAGGGCTCTTGAGGGCTGAGGCGCGGGGCGCCTCCGGGTAGTCCCCTACGGGCAGGTTCGGGGTTTTTCTGGAACCCCGGGCCTGCCCGTTGCGTTTACCGTTGAAGAGCGGCGCGGCAGGTGCCGCCGGAGCCGAGGAGGAGCGTCGTGGAAGCAGTCGTCGCAGTCTTCGCCCTGCTCTTCCTGCTCTTCCTGGCGCTGGGCGCCTACGCCACGGTGAAAGTGATCGGCGCCGCCAAGCGCAGCGTGGACCGCACCGTCACGCAGGCCCGCCGCACGGTCGAGGACCACACGCTGCGGGCCAAGTCCTTCGCCCAGCCCGGCCCGGTGGGCGAGCTGGCCCAGCTCCGGCTCACGCTGCGCACGTCGATGCGCGCCACTCAGGACGCTCTGCACGCGGGCGTGGCCGAGGACGAATCCTTGAAGGAGTCCGTCGCCCTCTTCGAACGCCTCAGCGTGCACGGGCACGAACTGGACGCCGAGCTCAAGCGCCTGGAGTCCGAACCGGACCGGGCGACGCTCGCCGAGCGGCTTCCGGCACTGCGCGCGCGCACCCGGCGCATCACACAGTCGGCCGACTCGCTGCGCTGGGCGGCCCGGGACCGCGCCCGCCGCTTCGCCGACGACGACCTCGACGCGCTGAGCACCCAGATCGACGTGGAGGCCGGCGCCCTGCGCCACTGGACGAAGGCGGATCCCACGCCTGCCCCGCCTCCCTGGCCCGATCCCCCGGTCGCCGAGGCGTCCCGGCCGACCTGGCCGGAGCCCCCGCGGTCCTCCGACGCACAGGAGTCGACCCGGCCCGCCATCACCCCGCCGGGACGCCGCCCCGCGTACCCCTGGCAAAAGAAGACCCGCCCCGAGAGCACCACTTGATCCGGCCACTCGCGCACCGGGTGAGAGGGGCCGGGCTGCCGTCAGGGCACTACGGCAGGTAACCTCCAGCTCATGTCCCGCCATGTCGCCATCGTCACCGATTCAACGGCCTACCTGCCGCCGCGGACGATGGAGCGCCACGGCATCACGGCGGTGCCCCTGACTGTGGTCCTCGGCGACCAGGCGCTGGAAGAGGGCACCGAGATCTCGACCCGTTCGCTGGCCCAGGCGCTGCAGAAGCGGCGGCCCGTCACCACCTCGCGCCCCAGCCCCGAGCTCTTCGCCGAGACCTACCGCAAGGTCGCCGAATCCGGCGCCTCCGGCATTGTCTCCCTGCATCTTTCCGCCGAGCTCTCGGGTACGTACGACGCCGCGGTGCTCGCGGCGCGCGAGGCGCCGGTGCCGGTGCGGGTGGTGGACACCGGGATGGTCGCGATGGCGCTCGGCTTCTGCGCACTGGCAGCGGCCGAGGCAGCGGAGGCGGGCGGCACGGTGGACGAGGCGGTCACGGCCGCGGAGAAGCGCGCCGGGGGCACCTCCGCCTACTTCTACGTCGACACGCTCGACTATCTGCGCCGCGGCGGCCGGATCGGTGCCGCGCAGGCCCTGCTCGGTTCCGCGCTCGCCGTGAAGCCGCTGCTCCAGTTGGAGGGCGGCCGCATCGGACCGCTGGAGAAGGTACGGACGGCCTCGAAGGCGATCGCCCGCCTCGAGGAGATCGTGGCCGAGCGGGCGGGCAGTGCCGAGGTCGACATCGCCGTCCACCATCTCGCCGCCCCGGACCGGGCGTCGGCCCTCGCGGACCGGCTGCGGGCGCGGGTGCCCGGGCTGGCCGACCTGCACGTGAGCGAGGTCGGGGCGGTGATCGGGGCGCATACGGGGCCGGGGCTTCTGGGGGTTGTGGTCTCGCCCCGCTGACGTCGGCCGCCGCGGAGGGCTGTCGTCTCACGGCGGCGACGGCAGGGTGGTGTGCGGTTGTGCTGCCGTACTCGTGCGCTCGTGCTGCCGTATTCGTGTGGCTGCGCTGCCGTATTCGTGTGGTTGTGCTGCCAAGCTCGTGTGGTGGTGCTGCCGTACTCCTCCGATTGTGCTGCCGTGCTCCTGCGGTCGGGATCGTGCGGTGGCCTGTGGACTGTTACTCGTGTGGGTGACGGAGTTATCCACAACTGGGCGGTAATCCCCGAAAATTGAGCAAGATCATCGCGAACGTGGCGAGGTGCCCGATCCTCGTCGCATGGCACTTCGATCACGCTCACGCACAGCGACCGCAACCAGCGGCCCGGGCCGCGGCCCCGCCTCGGACGGCCGGACCCGCCACCGCCGCCCACTCGCCCGGCGCGGAACCCGGCACCGTCACGCGTCGGCCGAGGAACTGCGCCGACGCGCAGAGGCGCTGTTCGCCGAACGCGCCGGGCAGGTGGGGGAGTCGGGGAGTGGACCGCCGGGGATCACCCTGAACAGCACGTGCGGTGCGCACCCGGAGCCGGTCCGGGACGCGCGGAGCAGACCGTCATGGGCCGAGCGGGAAGCGGATCCGGACCGTGCGGGTCACGGCGCCCATGAGGACGCCCATGCGGATCAGGACGGTGCGGGTCAGGACGCACATGCGGATCAGGACCACCGGGTCGGTGACGAGGACGGGGAGATACGGCGAGACGTCCCGAGCCTGGCTGCCGCAGTCGATGCCGGTCCGGTTGCTCCCGGTGGGGCACCCGCCTGGCGGGATCGGGCCGGGCCGGCGCTGCGCGAGCGGATGCCGCTGTGGTTGCAGACGCGGTGCGCTCTGGAGCCCAGGAACGTGATCGCGCTCGCGGTCCTTCTCGTCGTCGCCGCCGTCTTCGCCGTGCAGCACTTCTGGACCGGCCGCACCCAGTCGGTGCGGGCGCCGGAGGTGGTACGGGCCGTGGCTCCCTACGGGGCCCGGGGAGAGGGCAGGGGCGCCGCATCCGGTGCCTCGGCCGCTCCGCCGGGCGCCAGGGCGTCGGCCGGCCCGGAGATCGTGGTGGACGTCGGCGGCAAGGTCCGCCACCCAGGGATCCACCGCCTTCCGGCGGGTTCGCGGGTCGCCGACGCGCTGCGGGCGGCGGGCGGGGTGCGGCCGGGCACCAACACCGACGGCCTCAACCGGGCGCGCCTCCTCGTGGACGGCGAACAGGTGCTCGTCGGCGGTCCGGCTCCCGTGACAGGGGCCGCCCCGGGCGGTACGGCCGCCGGGGGCGCGGCCGGCTCGGGCGCGGCGGGGGCTCCCTCGGCCCCGGTCTCCCTCAACACGGCCACGGCGGACCAGCTGGAGACCCTGCCCGGCGTCGGCCCCGTACTGGCCCAGCACATCGTCGACTACCGCACGCAGCACGGCAGCTTCCGCTCGGTGGACGAGCTGCGTGAGGTCAACGGCATCGGGGACCGCCGCTTCGCCGATCTGCGGAACCTCGTACGGCCATGAGGTACGCCCCCGACGACCCGCGCGGGCAGACGGCTGCGGACCGGGTGGCCCGGGACCGCCCCGCACCCGCGGAGCACCCCGACGCCCGCGCCACTGTGCACGCCGCCTCCGGGAAGCGGCTGGGAGCCGCCCACCCCCGACAGGAAGGACCGACAGACCTACGACTCGTCCCTCCCGCGCTCGCAGCCTGGGCGACGGCGGCGTCGGCGCTGGACGCTGCGCCGGAATGGATCACCGGCTTCACGGTCGCTTGCCTGGCCGTGGCCGCAGTACTGCTGCTGGTACGGCGACGTGGAGCGCTCGCCCGGCGCGCCTGGGCGTGTGCCTCCGTTGCCGCCGTGCTGCTCGGTGCCGCCGCGGCCGCCGCCTCCGCCGGGCTGCACGGGGCGGATCTACGGCGTGGGCCGGTGCCCGGGCTGGCGCGGCAGTTCGCCACCGTGACCGCCGAGGTGGAGGTGACCTCCGATCCCCGTCTCACCCGGCCCCGGGTCAGAGGCGATCACATGGCGCCGGCCTCCGTGCAGGTCGACGCCGAGGTGCGGCGCGTCGAGCGGGTGGGCGGGGCGGCGGCCGTGGTGACGCGGACCCCGGTGCTGATGCTCGTCGACGCCGGCCCGCAGGCGGCGCCTCCTCCCGAGGGCGTGTCAGGAGAAGCGCGCCGCAGCAGGGACGGGCCGGAGCGCTCGCCCTGGCTGAGGTTGCTGCCGTCCACGCGGCTGCGGGTGACCGCGCGGCTGGCGCCCCCGTTGGCGGGCGGCGACCGGATCGCGGCGGTGCTGCGGGTCCGGGACCGGGCGGCGCCGGAGGTGGTGGGGGAGCCGTCCGGGCCGCAGCGGCTGGCGGGCCGACTGCGGGCCGGGCTGCGCACGGCGACCGACGGGCTGCCGGCGGACGCCCGGGCGCTGCTGCCGGGGCTGGTCGTCGGGGACACCTCGCGGATCACGCCCGAGCTGGACGAGTCGTTCAAGGAGACGGACCTCGCACACACCCTGGCCGTCTCCGGGAGCAACCTCACGATCCTCCTCGCCCTGCTCATCGGCCCGCCCGGGCTGGCCCAGCACATCGAGCGCCGCGGCCTCGCACCAAGGCTCGGCATCCCCCTGCGGACGACCGCGCTGCTGGGCGGAGTGCTCACCCTGGGGTTCGTCGTCGTGTGCCGGCCGGATCCGAGCGTGCTGCGGGCCGCGGCCTGCGGAGCCGTCGCGCTGCTCGGCCTCGCGACCGGCCGCCGCAGATCGCTCATCCCCGCCCTTGCAACGGCCGTGCTGCTGCTGGTGCTCTACGACCCGTGGCTGGCCCGCAGTTACGGCTTCCTGCTGTCCGTGCTGGCCACCGGCGCCCTGCTCACACTCGCGCCCCGCTGGAGCGCCGCGCTGCACCGGCGCCGGGTGCCCGCACGCCTGGCCGAGGCGCTGGCCGCGGCGGCTGCGGCGCAGGCACTGTGCGCGCCGGTCGTCGCCGTACTGTCGGCGCGGGTGAGCCTGGTGGCGGTGCCGTGCAACCTGCTCGCGGAAGTCGCCGTCGCGCCCGCCACGGTGCTGGGCTTCGCGGCACTGGCGACGGCGCCGGTCGCGATGCCGGTGGCGAAGATGCTTGCCTGGTGCGCGAGTTGGCCCACGGGCTGGATCGCGGACGTGGCCCGGACCGGGGCGGCGCTGCCCGGAGGAGGAGTGGACTGGCCGGGCAGCTGGACGGGGGCGCTGCTGCTGGCCCTCGTCACGGCGGCGGCCGTACTGGTGGGTCGGCGGCTGCTGAGGCACCCCTGGCTGTGCGGTGTCTGCGGGGTGCTGCTCCTGCTGGTGGTGGTGCAGCCGCCCCCGCTGACCAGGGTGATCACAGGCTGGCCGCCGCCGGGCTGGCGGTTCGCGATGTGTGACGTGGGGCAGGGCGACGCGACGGTGCTCGCGGCGGGCGGGGGCAGCGGCGTGGTCGTGGACGCCGGGCCCGATCCGACGCTGGTCGACCACTGTCTGCGCGCGCTCGGCATCACCAGGATTCCGCTGGTCGTGCTGACCCACTTCCACGCCGACCACGTGACGGGGCTGCCGGGCGTGCTGCGCGGACGTTCGGTGGGCGCGATCGAGACAACGGGGTACGAAGAGCCCGCGGACCAAGCGGAGTTCGTACGGAAGGAGGCAGCCGAACGGCACATCCCCCTCACCCGCGCCGTCGCCGGGGAGCAGCGGCGCACCGGCACGCTGTCCTGGCAGGTGCTGTGGCCGCCACCGCGTCCGGCACCGAACCCGGACGGGCCCAACGACGCCAGCGTGACGCTGCTCGTCCGGTCGGCCGGACTGCGGCTGCTGCTGCTCGGCGACCTCGAACCCCCGGCCCAGCAGGCGCTGTTGCGGTCGCCGGCGGTCGCGCAGCTGGTGGGCGTGGACGTGCTGAAGGTCGCCCACCACGGCTCGGCCCATCAGGACCCGGACCTCATACGTGTGGTGGCCCCGCGGCTGGCGCTGATCTCCTGCGGCGCGGACAACCCGTACGGGCATCCGGCTCCCAGCACCGTCCAGGCGCTGCGGGCGGAGGGTGCGGTGGTGCTGCGGACGGACCGGGACGGGGCGCTCGCGGTCACCGGGGCGGGCATGCGGTTGCGCGTGGCGCGAGACTGAGGGCATGAATGCCGCACAGGTTGATGCCTATCTCCGCCGCCTGGGAGTCGAGCGCCCGGCGTGGCCCACCGTCGACGTCCTGCGGGAACTGCAGGTGCGCCATCTGCAGACCGTGCCGTTCGAGAACCTGTCGGTCCACGTCGGTGAGGAGATCGTGCTGGAGGAGAAGCGGTTGCTGGACAAGGTGGTGGGCGCGCACAGGGGCGGGTTCTGCTACGAACTGAACGGGGCGTTCGGGGCGCTGCTCGCCGCGCTGGGGTTCGACGTCACGTTGCTAGCGGCGCGGGTGTACGGAGAGGAGGGGCGGCTCGGGATTCCGTACGACCATCTCGCGCTGCGGGTGCGGACGGTGGACGGGGGCGACTGGCTGGCCGACGTGGGCTTCGGGGCGTTCAGTCACTCTCCGCTGGCGTTCGGGGAACGGGGTGAACAGGCCGAGCCCGGTGGCACGTTCAGGATCGTGGAGGCGGGCCCGGACGCTGCCGGGGTGCGGGGGCCGGCCCCGGCGGTGGAGGCCGCCGACCTGGACGTCGTCCGGGACGGGAAGCCCCAGTACCGGCTGGAGGTGCGGCCCCGTGTCCTCGGCGACTTCGTGGCCGGGGCCTGGTGGCACAGCACCTCGCCGGCCTCGCACTTCACGCGTTCCCTGGTGTGCTCCCGGCTCACGGAGGACGGAGGCCGGATCACCCTCAGCGGCCGCACGCTCACCACGACGGGCGTCGACGGGACGCGTGAGGTGCGGGACCTGACCTCGGACGAGGAGGTACTCGCCGTGTACCGGGACCGGTTCGGCATCAGGCTTGCCTCCGTCCCGGCTGTGCGGGGCCCGGACCGGAGCAGCTGAATCGTGTCGGTCGAGGTGCCGGAAAATGGCTCCGTGAGTGATGTGAGACATGTGCTGGTGCTGCCCGACCGCGATGCCGCGGAGGAGGTGGTGGAGGCGCTCGGGGAGCGGTTCGGGATGGACGAGGAGCCGCGGATCGTCCGCGACGCCCTTGCCGGGGAGGACGATGCGGAGGATGCGCAGTGGCTTGTGGTGCTTCGGGACGAGCAGGAGCGGCTCGATCCCGGGGAGCTGGATGAGTTTGTGGGGGCGTGGCACGGCTGGCGCGAGGAGCCGTGACCCTGCGGGGCGGGGGCGGCTTTCGTGCAGCCGTGCTTCCGGCGCCGGGGTGCCCGCGCCGGACCGCGCAGGGCGGTGCTGCCGGGGCGCCCGGCACCGCAGCGCTCGCCCGCCCGCAGATGCCCGGGCGGGGGCTGACCGTGGGCCCACCGCATTCCGCCTGCGTTGTCAGTGGCGCGTGGGATGCTTGTCCCGATGGCCAGGAAGACTGCGAATGACGACCCTCTCGCCCCGGTGACGCTTGCCGTGGGGCAGGAGGACCTTCTGCTCGACCGTGCCGTGCAGGAGGTGGTGTCCGCGGCCAAGGCCGCCGACGCCGACACGGACGTACGGGATCTGACCCCGGACCAGGTGCAGCCCGGTACGCTCGCCGAGCTGACCAGCCCGTCGCTCTTCGCGGAGCGCAAGGTCGTGGTCGTACGCGATGCGCAGGACCTGTCGGCCGACACGATCAAGGACGTGAAGGCGTATCTCGGGGCGCCCGCCGAGGAGATCACGCTTGTTCTGCTGCACGCGGGCGGGGCCAAGGGCAAGGGGCTGCTGGACGCCGCGCGCAAGGCGGGGGCGCGGGAGGTGGCCTGCCCGAAGATGACAAAGCCGGCCGACCGGCTCGCCTTCGTACGGGGCGAGTTCCGCGGGCTCGGGCGATCCGCCACGCCCGAGGCGTGCCAGGCGCTGGTCGACGCGATCGGGAGCGATCTGCGGGAGCTGGCGTCGGCGGTGGCGCAGTTGGTCGCCGACGTCGAGGGGACGATCGACGACGCCGTCGTCGGGCGGTACTACACCGGACGGGCCGAGGCGTCGAGCTTCACGGTCGCCGACCGGGCCGTGGAGGGGCGGGCGGCGGAGGCGCTGGAGGCGCTGAGGTGGTCGCTCGCGACGGGCGTGGCGCCGGTGATGATCACCAGTGCGCTGGCCCAGGGCGTGCGGGCGATCGGGAAGCTGTCGTCCGCTCGCGGGGGGCGGCCGGCCGACCTGGCGCGGGAGCTGGGGATGCCGCCGTGGAAGATCGACCGGGTGCGGCAGCAGATGCGGGGATGGACGCCCGACGGGGTGGCCGTCGCGCTGCGGGCGGTGGCCGAGGCGGATGCGGGGGTCAAGGGCGGCGGGGACGATCCCGAGTACGCGCTGGAGAAGGCGGTCGTGACGATCGCCCGGGCGGCGCGGTCCCGGGGGCGCGCGTAGCGGGCGGTGCACCCTCCTCGCCGGGTCCCGTGATCCGGTGGCGCCCGCCGACTGCACGCACCACATGACATGCTTGGCAGCCACCCCGCTCTCGGGCGACTTCAAGGGCGGCCGGGACGGCGATTCAGGGGCGGCCGGGGCGGCGACTTCAAGGGCGGCCGGGACGCGATCATCGGCAGCGCGCCGAAGGCCCCGGTACCTCCCCTGGGGAAAGGGGCAGGTGTCGGGGCCTTCGGTGCACGCTGGTGAGCTCCGTACCCGCGTGGCGAACGCAGGCCGCGTACGAAGCTCGGGGTGCCGGTCGGGAGCGGATGAGAGAGGGCCCGCCCTGGGTCCTTCCGGCGATCAGATCAAAGGGTGGTTCAGCCCTTGAGGGACGCGACCTTGGAAGCCAGCGCCGACTTCTTGTTGGCGGCCTGGTTCTTGTGGATGACGCCCTTCGAGACGGCCTTGTCCAGCTGACGCGCGGCAGCGCGCTGCAGCTCGACGGCCTTCTCGACGTCACCCGCGGCAGCAGCCTCACGGGCCTTGCGGATCGCGGTCTTCAGGGAGGACTTGACGGCCTTGTTCCGCAGCCGAGCCTTCTCGTTGGTCTTGATCCGCTTGATCTGGGACTTGATGTTCGCCACGAATGAGCCTCTACAGATTCAGGCACGCGAGTGAAGGACCGCTGGCGGCCCGCCTCACGTGCCGGTGATTTCTTGAAGATGTGCCTCCTGCTGAGAGGGCATGAGACACAGCCACTCAGACTACCAGTGGCCCTTCGAGTGGCCCAAACCGGTACCCGCTCCCCAGCCATGGGACCATGGAGACTACGTATCGATCCGACCCGAGACCGCAGACGGACAAGCACACGTATGCGGACGCCTCAAGAATCAGGACCCTGCGTGCCCGCGACCCCTAGCCATGTGCCCGAGCCGAGCCGTACCGACCCGGCTCTGATCCGCAATTTCTGCATCATCGCGCACATCGACCACGGCAAGTCCACGCTCGCCGACCGGATGCTCCAGCTGACCGGCGTGGTCGAGCAGCGGCAGATGCGCGCTCAGTACCTCGACCGCATGGACATCGAGCGCGAGCGCGGCATCACGATCAAGTCCCAGGCCGTGCGTCTGCCCTGGGCCCCGACCACGGGCCCCGACCAGGGCAGGACGCACATCCTCAACATGATCGACACGCCGGGTCACGTCGACTTCACGTACGAGGTCTCGCGGTCGCTCGCCGCGTGCGAGGGGACCATCCTCCTCGTCGACGCCGCTCAGGGTATCGAGGCCCAGACCCTCGCCAACCTCTACCTGGCGATGGAGAACGACCTCACGATCATCCCCGTACTGAACAAGATCGACCTCCCGGCCGCGCAGCCCGAGAAGTTCGCCGAGGAGCTCGCCAACCTCATCGGGTGCGACCCCGGCGACGTGCTGAAGGTCTCCGCCAAGACCGGCCTGGGCGTCGAGGCGCTCCTGGACAAGGTCGTCGAGCAGATCCCGGCCCCGGTCGGCGTCAAGGACGCTCCCGCGCGCGCCATGATCTTCGACTCCGTGTACGACTCCTACCGTGGCGTCGTGACGTACGTCCGTGTCGTCGACGGGCAGCTCAACAAGCGCGAGCGGATCCGGATGATGTCCACCGACGCCACGCACGAGCTGCTGGAGATCGGCACCAACTCGCCGGAGATGCTGCCCGCCGACGGGCTCGGCGTCGGCGAGGTGGGCTACCTCATCACCGGTGTGAAGGACGTCCGCCAGTCCAAGGTCGGTGACACCATCACCAGCCAGGCCAAGGGCGCCGTGGAGCCGCTGGGCGGCTACAAGGACCCCAAGCCCATGGTCTTCTCCGGCCTGTATCCGCTGGACGGCTCCGACTACCCCGAGCTGCGCGACGCCCTCGACAAGCTGCAGCTCAACGACGCCGCGCTCGTCTACGAGCCGGAGACCTCCGCCGCCCTCGGCTTCGGCTTCCGCGTCGGCTTCCTCGGCCTGCTGCACCTCGACGTGATCCGCGAGCGACTGGAGCGCGAGTTCGGGCTGGACCTGATCGCCACCGCGCCCAACGTGGTCTACCGCGTGATCATGGAGGACGGCACCGAGCACACCGTCACCAATCCGAGCGAGTTCCCCGAGGGGAAGATCGCCGAGGTGTACGAGCCGGTGGTGCGGGCCACGATCCTCGCGCCTTCCGAGTTCATCGGCGCGATCATGGAGCTGTGCCAGACCCGCCGCGGCACCATGCTCGGCATGGACTACCTCTCCGAGGACCGGGTAGAGATCCGTTACACCCTGCCCCTCGCGGAGATCGTCTTCGACTTCTTCGACCAGCTGAAGTCCAAGACCCGCGGCTACGCCTCCCTCGACTACGAGCCCACCGGCGAGCAGAGCAGCTCCCTGGTCAAGGTGGACATCCTGCTGCACGGCGACAAGGTCGACGCCTTCTCGGCGATCACACACAAGGACCAGGCGTACGCGTACGGCGTGCGGCTCGTCGCCAAGCTGAAGGAGCTGATCCCGCGGCAGAACTTCGAGGTGCCGGTGCAGGCCGCCATCGGCTCCCGGGTCATCGCCCGCGAGACCATCCGCGCCATCCGCAAGGACGTCCTCGCCAAGTGCTACGGCGGTGACATCTCCCGCAAGCGGAAGCTGCTGGAGAAGCAGAAGGAGGGCAAGAAGCGGATGAAGATGGTGGGTTCCGTGGAGGTTCCGCAGGAGGCCTTCATCGCGGTGCTCTCCAGTGATGACAGCGCAGGGTCGGGCAAGGCCAAGAAGTAACCGCGGGTTACCCGTGGTCGCCCCGGCAAACCGGGTGGAAAAGGGGCCCGTCGCCCGAAAGTGCGGCGGGTCCCTGTGCATGCGGCCAGTCGCTCTCTGTAGGAAGTGACAGGCCGCTGCCCCTTACGCAGTGGCCGGTCGCGCTCTACCCTGATCTCTGCTCGATAGTTACTCGCGAGTTAAACAACAGCGGGAACAACCCGTGAGTAAACCCAGCCGCACTGAGAGCCAGCCGCACTGTCGCGGGCCCCGGAGGATGTCGTGAGCGACACACAGACCCTGATCGAGAACCGTCCGCCGACCGTGGCGGCCCTCTTCCTGGAGCGCGTGGCGGCCACACCGGACGCCGAGGCCTACCGCTACCCCGTCCCCCCTGCCTCCGGTGAGGGCCCGGACGACTGGAAGTCGCTGAGCTGGGGGCAGGCCGCCGAGCGGGTCTACGCGATCGCGGCCGGGTTGATCGAGCTGGGCGTACAGCCCGAGCAGCGGGTCGCGCTCGCCTCCTCCACCCGGATCGAGTGGATCCTCGCCGACCTCGGCATCATGTGCGCCGGTGCGGCCACGACCACCGTCTACCCACAGACCAACGCCGACGAGTCGGCCTTCATCCTCTCCGACTCCGAGAGCAAGGTCCTCGTCGCGGAGAACGCCGACCAGCTGGCCAAGGCCGTCGAGAAGCGCGCCGAGCTGCCCGACCTCCACCACGTCGTCGTCATCGACCCGGCCGGCGTCGAGACCAGCGACTGGGTGCTCACCCTCGCCGAGCTGGAGAGCCGCGGCGCCGCGTACCTGGAGAAGCACCCTGAGCTGATCAAGGAGCGGGTCGGCGCGATCACCAAGGACCAGCTCGCGACGCTGATCTACACCTCCGGCACCACGGGCCGCCCCAAGGGCGTCCGGCTCCCGCACGACAACTGGTCGTACATGGCGAAGGCGATCGCCGCGACCGGGCTGATCAGCGGCGATGACGTGCAGTACCTGTGGCTGCCGCTCGCCCACGTCTTCGGCAAGGTGCTCACCTCCGGCCAGATCGAGGTGGGGCACGTCACCGCCGTCGATGGCCGCGTCGACAAGATCATCGAGAATCTGCCGGTCGTGCAGCCGACGTACATGGCGGCCGTCCCCCGCATCTTCGAGAAGGTCTACAACGGGGTCGCGGCCAAGGCGAAGGCCGGCGGCGCCGCCAAGTACAAGATCTTCCAGTGGGCCGCCGAGGTCGCCCGCGAGTACGCCAAGGTCTCCCAGGACAACTTCAGGCGCACCGGCACCCACGCCGTGCCGTTCGGCCTCGGTGTCAAGCACAAGGTCGCCGACGCGCTCGTCTTCGCCAAGATCCGCGAGGCCTTCGGCGGCAACCTGCGCGCCTGCGTCTCGGGCAGTGCCGCCCTCGCCCCGGAGATCGGCTACTTCTTCGCCGGCGCCGGCATCCACATCCTGGAGGGCTACGGCCTCACCGAGTCCTCCGCGGCCTCCTTCGTCAACCCCGGCGAGGCCTACCGCACCGGCACGGTCGGCAAGCCGCTGCCCGGCACCGAGGTGCGCATTGCCGACGACGGCGAGATCCTGCTGCGCGGCCCCGGCATCATGCAGGGCTACCACAAGCTGCCCGAGAAGACCGCCGAGGTGCTGGAGCCGGACGGCTGGTTCCACACCGGCGACATCGGCGAGCTGTCGCCCGACGGCTACCTGCGCATCACCGACCGCAAGAAGGACCTGATCAAGACCTCCGGCGGCAAGTACATCGCGCCCGCCGAGGTCGAGGGCCAGTTCAAGGCGGTGTGCCCGTACGTCTCCAACATCCTTGTGCACGGTGCCGACCGGAACTTCTGCACCGCCCTCATCGCCCTCGACGAGGTGGCGATCCTGGAGTGGGCCAAGGAGAACGGCCTGGAGGGCAAGTCGTACGCCGAGGTCGTCGCCGCGCCCGCCACCGTCGAGATGATCGACGGCTACGTCAAGCAGCTCAACCAGGGTCTGCAGCGCTGGCAGACCATCAAGAAGTTCCGCCTCCTGCCGCGCGACCTCGACGTCGAGCACGGCGAGATCACCCCGAGCCTGAAGCTGAAGCGGCCGGTGGTGGAGCGGGAGTACAAGCACCTGCTCGACGAGATGTACGCAGGCACGCGCGAGGCGTGACCGCACGGCAGGGGCGTCGGCCCACCGGCCCTAGTGCCCCCGCCCCTGCCGGCGTATCGACTCCACCAGCTGCTGGAGCTCCTGGACCTGCCGGCGCGCGTCCGGCAGGTCCGGGGTGTCGGCGGGCGCGCGTCCGGCAGGTCCGGGGTGTCGGCGGCCAGCAGCTTTCCCAGCGCCGCCAGCCGGGTGGCGACCTGTCCGCAGTGGGCCTGCTCCTGCGCCAGTAAGCTGCCGGGCCTTGCGGTACAGGTCGAGGAAGACGGAGACCTTCGCGCGCAGCACCCACGGGTCGAACGGTTTCGTCAGGTAGTCGGCGGCTCCCGTGGCGTACCCGCGGAAGGCGTAGCCGGAGTCGTCCTCCGCGCCGGTCAGGAAGATGATCGGCACGTCCTTGGTCTGGTCGAGCCGTTTGATGTTCGCGGCCGTCTCGAAGCCGTCCATGCCCGGCATGCGCACGTCGAGCAGCACGAGGGCGAACCGCTGCCGCAGCAGCGCCTTCATCGCCTCCTCGCCCGAACGCGCCCGCACCAGCGGCTGGTTGAGGGACCCCAGGACCGCCTCCAGTGCGATCAGGTTGTCCTGCATGTCGTCCACGAGGAGTATGGCGGCCCCCTCGTCGGCCGTGTCGTCAGCGCTCATGGTGTCGGTGCCTCACTCGGTCGTCGCCTCCTCGGCGCCGGCGCTCCCCTCCGATGCCGTGCCCGACCCCCCTTCCCTCTCGTCCATCTCGCTCCGCCTCCAAGGCGCCTGCGCCGCCGGCGGGGCAGCGACCGTGCTCGGCCCTTCGGGCCCTTGCGCTCCCCCAAGCTCTCGACTGCGCTCGAGCAGGGAGGTACCCCCATCCCCCTGGACCTCGGCAGGCCCCTCCGGCTCCGCGCCGTCCGGATCCAGGAGTGTGCACACGACGGTCAGCAGCCGGTCGACGTCCACCGGTTTCGGTACGTAGTCGTTGGCGCCGCGGGCGATGGACTTCTCCCGGTCGCCGGGCATCGCCTTCGCGGTCAGCGCGACGATGGGCAGCCCGGCCCAGCGCGGGGCGCGGCGGATGGCGGAGATCGTCTCGTAGCCGTCCATCTCCGGCATCATGATGTCCATCAGTACGAGCTCGACGCCGGGGTTGCGCTCCAGCGTCTCGATGCCCTCGCGGCCGTTCTCCGCGTACAGCACCGGCATGCCGACCCGCCCCAGCACATGGGTGAGCGCGAAGACGTTGCGGATGTCGTCGTCCACGATCAGCACCCGCCGCCCGGGCAGCACCTGGCCCGCGCGGCCCGACTTCCAGGCCTCCAGCTTGGTGGGCGCGGGCCACGAGTCGTCCGTGTCCTGGGTCGCGGGGAAGGGCTCGTCGGCCGGCTGCGCGGGCACCGGCAGCACACGGTCCTCGACGGCCGGGCCGGTCGCGGTGTGACCGGGGCTGACGACGGGGACGTACAGCGTGAAGGTGGACCCCTTGCCGAGCTCGCTCTCGGCGACGATGCGGCCGCCGAGCAGCCCCGCGAGCTCCCGGCTGATGGACAGGCCGAGGCCGGTGCCGCCGTACTTGCGGTTGGTGGTGCCGTCGGCCTGCTGGAACGCCTCGAAGATGACCGGGAGTTTCTCCGGCGCGATGCCGATGCCCGTGTCGGAGACGGCGAAGGCGATCACCTCGTCGCTGTCGCGGACGGCTGCAGCAGATCCTGCGCAACCTGCTGTCCAACGCGATCAAGTTCACCGCTTCGGGCCGCTAGGGGCGGAAGGTGGCGTGGACGTAGTGGAGCAGCTTGATCAGCGGCAGCTTCTTCGGGCGTACGTCCATCCGGCCCGCCTCGATCTTCGACAGGTCCAGGATGTCGTTGATCAGCTGGAGCAGGTCCGAGCCGGAGCGGTGGATCGTCGTCGCGAACTGCACCTCCTGGTCGGAGAGATGGCCGTCGGGGTTGTCGGACAGCAGGCGGGCCAGGATCAGCAGGGAGTTCAGGGGCGTGCGCAGCTCGTGCGACATGTTCGCCAGGAACTCCGACTTGTACTGCGAGCTGGTCGCCAGCAGGGCCGCCTTCTCCTCCAGTTCCGCGTTCGATCGCTGCAACTCCGCCTGCTGCTTCTGCAGTTCGTCCGAGCGCTCCTGGAGCTGCATGGCCAGGCGCTGGGACTCGCCGAGCAGTGACTCCGTGCGGGAGTTGGCGATGATCGTGTTGATCGCGACGCCGATGGTGTTCACGAACTGGTCGAAGAACGCCAGGTGGACGTCGGAGAAGCGGGAGAAGGAGGCCAGCTCGATCACGCCGAGGAGCTTGTCCTCGAACAGGATCGGGATGATGACGATCGTGGTGGGCGCCGCTTCCCCGAGCCCGCTGTTGATCTTGATGTAGTCGGGCGGGGCCTGCTCCACCAGGATCCGCTTCTTCTCCCGGACCGCCTGCGCCACCAGGCCGTGCACCGGAAGCCCGCCGGTTTCGACGATCGCGCCCTGCGCCGCGCCGTATCCGGCGATGAACGCCACTCCCTTGATGGGCGCGGTGGTGCGCAGGGCCGCGCTGTCCTCGTCCGGGTCGGCCAGGTAGAACGCGCCGTACTGCGCGTTCACCAGCGGGGTCAGCTCGCGCAGGATCAGGTCGGCGACCTCCATCAGGTCGCGGTGGCCCTGCATCAGGGCGGCCAGGCGAGCCAGGTTGGACTCCAGTCCTTCGCGCGGGTCGTCTCGCGCAGGTTGGCCACCATCAGGTTGATGTTGCCCTTCAGCTCGGCGACCTCGCCGCGCGCCTCCACGGTGATGGAGCGGGACATGTCGCCCTGCGCCACGGCGGAGGCCACCTCGGCGATCGCGCGGACCTGGTGGTCAGGTTCAGCGCGAGCTCGTTCACGTTGGTCGTCAGGCGCTTCCAGGTGCCGTAGACGCCCTCGACCCGGGCCTGGCCGCCGAGTTGGCCCTCGGATCCGACCTCGCGGGCCACGCGCGTGACCTCGTCGGCGAAGGCGGACAGCTGGTCGACCATCGTGTTCACGGTGAGCTTCAGCTCCAGCAGCTCGCCGGTCGCCTCGACCGTCCGCCCGTGAACAGCGACAGCTGGTCGACCATCCTGTTCACGGCCCGCCCGAGCCGCCGCAGGTCCCCGCGCAACTGGCGGCTGCCGTCGTGCAGATCGACGCGCTGGGTCAGATCGCCGCCGGCCACCGCGTCCAGCACGCGCGTAGCGTTCGCGGCCGGGGCCACCAGGGCGTCGAGCACCTGGTTCACGTCGTTGACGCGGGACGTCCACGCGCCCTGCCCCGGGCTCGCCGAGACCCGCTCGTCGAGCCGCCCGTGCCGTACCAGCTCCCGCTTGACGCGCTGCATCTCCGAGGCGAAGTGCACGCTGCGGTCCCAGATCTGGTTGAAGACGGCGGTGAGTTCGGCCACGATCCCGTGGCCAGTCTCCGGCACCTTCGTGAGGTCGCCGTCCCGAGCGGCGGTCATGGCGGCGAGCAGAGGGCGCAGTTCGATGCTCGGACTTGTTCCGGTTTCTGTCCGTCTTCGAGCACTCGCGGTGCACTGTTCTCACTCATGGCGGCCCACTTCGGTAACTCGGCGCTTATGGGCGCGGCCAGTCTGTCACTCTGTCCGCATCGACCGAGGCCAATTCGTCCGACTGCTCGGGGAGCTGTACATGGGGGCCATTCCGACGCAATGGGAGGAGCGTGGGGAGACCGTTTCCCGTGCCGGCGCGGGGGCGCGCGCGCAGGCGTGCGCGACGCTGCCCGGAGGTCCCCTCGCGCCGGGCTCCGGCCGCGCTCTGGTGTGCGCCGCGTTCAGGGAGTGGACGGAGCTCGGGCTCGTCACCACCGACCGCCTGGCCGACGACGCCATGGTCGTCGTCAGCGAACTGGTCACCAACGCCGTCGTGCACGCGGGCACCGACGTGGAGCTGACCTGCCGGCTGGAGCAGGACACCGGCGCGTTCGTCGTCGAGGTCTCCGACCACCACCCGTCCCGCGCCCCACGGGACAACGGCGGCGAGCCGGCGTACGAGACCCCGGAGTACGGCCGCGGCCTGCGCCTCGTCGCCGCGCTCTCCGAGGCCTGGGGCATCACCTACCGGACCGGCGCCAAGACGGTGTGGGCGCGACTGCCCGCCGAGGGGAGTTCGTCGGCCGACGGGACAGAGGCGTATGCCGGGGGGCGCGCCATGGAGCGCGGCCTCAGTGTCGCCGAGATCCTCGCGCCCGAGCCGCAGCGCGCCGAGCGGGACCGGGAGTGGCTGGGCCGCGGTGCCCTGTCCTTCCTCGCCGAGGCCTCCGACCTGCTCGCCGGGCAGCTCGACGAGGACCTGGTCGCCGCGCTCACCGGGCAGCTGATCGTGCCGCGGCTGGCCGACTGGTGCGCGGTGTGGCTGGAGGACGAGTCGATGGTGCGGTGGGGGTCCCCCCGCTCGAGCGGAGCCGGGAGTGGGGGAGGCTGGAGCGACGGGACCGGCGCGGCCGGGCCGCGGCTCGCCCGCGTCTGGCACGGCAGTGAGAACCGCATCGAGGAGCTGCGCCGGGCCCTGGAGAAGGACCCGCCGCGCCCGCCCGACGCGTCACAGTCCGGGCCCGACCCCTACCCGTGGCCCGGCGCGGCGCTCGGTGCGCGCGCGGCGGACGGCGCGGCGCTCGCCTACCGCCTGATCGCGGGCGGCCGCCCGCTGGGCACGCTGGTCATCGGGCGGGCCGGGCTGCTGCGCTTCCCCGACGAGGTCACCGGGCTCGTCGAGGACCTCGGCCGCCGGGTGGCGCTTGCCATCGGCGCGGCCCGGCAGTACGCCCGCCAGGCCACGATCAGCGCCGTGCTCCAGCGCGGGCTGCTGCCCGGCGCCGTCGCCGAGATCCCCGGAGTGCGCAGCGCGCTCGTCTACGAGCCGTGCGACAAGGGCGGGCCGAGCGGCGACTTCTACGACCTCTTCCCGGCCGGCGACGGCCGCTGGTGCTTCGCCGTCGGCGACGTGCAGGGCAAGGGCCCCGAGGCCGCCGTCGTCATCGGGCTCGCCCGGCCCTGGCTGCGGCTGCTGGCCCGCGAGGGCTACCGCGTCCCCGACGTCCTCGACCGCCTCAACCAGCTCCTCCTCGACGACGCCACCGAGGCCGCCGACGCCGCCGCCCGCGTCCTGGTCGCCGCCGGCGGCCGGACCCCCGCCCCCGGCGACGGCCCCCAGACCCGCTTCCTGTCCCTCCTCTACGGCGAGCTCGCCCCCTTCGACGGCGGCGTCCGCTGCACCCTGGCCTCCGCCGGGCACCCGCTGCCGCTGGTCCTCGGCCGGGACGGCGACGTCCGCACGGTCGCGCAGCCGCAGACTCTCCTCGGGGTCGTCGAGGACGAGACGTACACCAGTGAGACCTTCGAGCTCGCGCCCGGCGACACCCTGCTGTGCGTCACCGACGGCGTGACCGAGCGCCGCAGCGGCTCCCGCCAGTTCGACGACGGCGACGGGCTCGCCACGGCCCTCGCGGGCTGCGCCGGGCTCGACGCGGAGCTGATCGCCGAGCGCATCCGGCGACTGGTGCATGAGTTCGGGGCGTGGCCGCCGGAGGACGATCTGGCGCTGCTGGTGCTGCAGGCGGAGTAACGGTTCTGGGGCCGGCCGGCCGAGCAGGGCTTCCGCGCCGGTGCTGGACAATGGAAGGCATGCCTTCCGCACTCCCCGACGGCGAGCCCGTCCCCGACGACGGCGCGCTGCCCGCGTCCGCGCTCGCCGGGGCCGCCGAGCGCCCCCTCGGGTTCTACCTGCACGTCCCGTACTGCGCGACCCGCTGCGGCTACTGCGATTTCAACACCTACACCGCCACCGAGCTGCGCGGCACCGGCGGGGTGCTCGCCTCCCGCGAGAACTACGCCGAGACCCTGGTCGACGAGATCCGCCTCGCCCGCAAGGTGCTCGGCGACGACCCGCGCGAGGTCCGCACGGTCTTCGTCGGCGGCGGTACGCCCACGCTGCTGGCCGCGGACGACCTGGTACGGATGGTGCGGGCGATCCGCGACGAGTTCGGCCTCGCGGCCGACGCGGAGGTCACCACGGAGGCGAACCCGGAGTCGGTCGACCCGGCCTACCTGGCCACCCTCCGGCAGGGCGGCTTCAACCGGATCTCCTTCGGCATGCAGAGCGCCAAGCAGCACGTGCTGAGGATCCTCGACCGCACGCACACGCCGGGCCGCCCCGAGGAGTGCGTGGCTCAGGCGCGGGCGGCCGGGTTCGAGCACGTCAACCTCGACCTGATCTACGGCACCCCCGGAGAGTCGGACGACGACTGGCGGGCCTCGCTGGACGCGGCCCTGGGCGCCGGGCCGGACCACATCTCCGCCTACGCCCTGATCGTCGAGGAGGGCACACAGCTCGCCCGCCGCATCCGCCGCGGTGAGATCCCGATGACGGACGACGACGTGCACGCCGACCGTTACCTGATCGCGGAGGAGACCCTGTCCGCGGCCGGCTTCGACTGGTACGAGGTCTCCAACTGGGCCACCTCCGAGTCGGGCCGCTGCCTCCACAACGAGCTCTACTGGCGCGGCGCCGACTGGTGGGGCGCGGGCCCCGGCGCCCACAGCCACGTGGGCGGCGTGCGCTGGTGGAACGTGAAGCATCCGGGCGCGTACGCGGCGGCCCTCGCCGCGGGCCGCTCCCCGGGCGCCGGCCGGGAGATCCTCACGGACGAGGACCGCCGGGTGGAGCGGATCCTGCTGGAGCTGCGGCTGCGCGAGGGGGTGCCGCTGAAGCTGCTCCGTGAGCAGGGGCTTGCCGCCGCGCGCCGGGCACTGTCGGACGGACTCCTCCAGGAGCAGCCGTACGAGGAGGGCCGGGCGGTGCTGACCCTCAGGGGCCGGCTGCTGGCGGACGCGGTGGTGCGGGACCTCGTGGACTGAGCTACGCGGGCTCGGTCACGAAATCGATCAGCTGCTCCACCCTGCCCAGCAGCTCCGGCTGAAGGTCCTTGTACGACCGCACCCGGGACAGGATGTACTGCCAGGCGGCGCCGGTGTTCTCCGGCCAGCCCAGGGCCCGGCACACGCCCGTCTTCCAGTCCTGGCCGCGGGGGACCCGGGGCCAGCCTGCGATCCCGAGCGACGACGGCTTCACGGCCTCCCAGATGTCGATGTACGGATGGCCCACCACCAGGGCGTGTTCGCTGGTCACCGACTCGGCGATGCGCCACTCCTTGGTGCCCGGCACCAGGTGGTCGACGAGGACGCCGAGGCGGGCGTCCGGGCCGGGGGCGAAGTCGGCCACGATGGCGGGCAGGTCGTCGACGCCCTCCAGATACTCGACGACCACGCCCTCGACGCGCAGGTCGTCGCCCCAGACCCGCTCCACCAGTTCGGCGTCGTGACGGCCCTCCACATAGATGCGCCCGGCGCGGGCCACGCGCGCGCGTGCGCCGGGGACGGCGACCGAACCGGATGCCGTACGGGTGGGTCGTACCGGCCCCGAAGAAGACTTCACCAGCGTCACCACCCGGCCCTCCAGGAGGAAGCCCCGCGGCTGGAGCGGAAACACCCGGTGCCTGCCGAAGCGGTCCTCCAGCGTGACCGTGCCGGCCTCGCAGCGGATCACCGCGCCGCAGAACCCGGTTCCCGGCTCCTCGACCACCAGCCCCGGCTCCGCCGGGACCTCAGGGACGGAACCGGGCTTCTTCCACGGCGGGGTCAGGTCGGGCGAGTACTGGCGCATTCGAGTGACGATATGGAGAACCCCGCACCCGATCAGCGCGACACGCCGAAACGTGCCGCCAGGGCGTCCCGCTGCGCCCGGACGAACTCCGCGTCCACCACCGCTCCGTGGCCGGGCACGTACAGCGCGTCCTCGCCGCCCAGGCCGAGCAGCCGGTCGAGGGCGGCGGGCCACCGGGACGGTACGGCGTCCGGGCCCGCCTGGGGTTCGCCGGACTCCTCGACCAGATCGCCGCAGAACACCACCGGAATTTCGCCCGGCACCACGACCGCGAGGTCGTGCGCGGTGTGTCCCGGGCCCACGTTCACCAGCAGGACCTCGCGGCAGCCGCCCAGGTCGAGGGTCCACCGCTCCCGGACCTGATGGCGGGGACGTGCGAGGGCGTCCGCCGCCTCCTGGGCCGCCCCGGTACCCAGTCCGTTGCGCACCGCGTCCGCGCGCAGCCCCTCCCGATCCTGGACGAACACCTCCTCCGCGCCCGCCGCGGCGAAGATCTCCGCGCCCGCGAACGCCGCCGCCCCGAAGACGTGGTCGAAGTGGGGGTGCGTGAGCGCGAGAAGCGTCACACGGCGGCCGGCGAGCTCCTGCGCCTGCGCCCGCAACCGCGCGCCCTCGGCCAGACTCGACCCCGCGTCGATCAGCAGCGCGGAGCCCTCCCCGACGACCAGCCCCGCCGTGCAGTCCCACACCGGAAGCCGACACCGCCCCACCCCGGGTGCCAGTTGCTCCCACCCCAGCCCTTCCCAAGTCACCGTCATGCGGCGACGCTAGCGGTACAGCATCCCCGGCGCGATGTCGCAGGCCGTCGCGGGACCGGCCTTGCCGGGGGCGTACCCGACGGCCGTACACTGGGCCGGGTAAAGCTGGCACTCGTATGCGCCGAGTGCCAGGCGAGGAGCCGAGGAACGCGTTCTGGAGGTGTGCGCGATGCTCAGTGAACGAAGGCTTCAGGTGCTGCGCGCCATCGTCCAGGACTATGTCGGCACCGAGGAGCCGGTCGGCTCCAAGGCCCTCACCGAGCGGCACAACCTCGGCGTCTCGCCGGCCACGGTCCGCAACGACATGGCGGCCCTGGAGGACGAGGGCTACATCGCCCAGCCGCACACCAGCGCCGGGCGCATCCCCACCGACAAGGGCTACCGCCTCTTCGTCGACAAGCTGGCCGAGGTCAAGCCGATGAGCGCGCCCGAGCGGCGCGCCATCCAGAACTTCCTCGACGGCGCCGTCGACCTCGACGACGTGGTGGCCCGGACGGTCCGGCTGCTCGCGCAGCTGACCCGGCAGGTCGCCGTCGTGCAGTACCCGTCGCTGACCCGCTCGACCGTGCGGCACGTGGAGCTGCTGTCGCTCGCGCCCGCGCGCGTGATGCTCGTGCTGATCACGGACACCGGCCGGGTCGAGCAGCGGATGATCGACTGCCCGGCCCCCTTCGGGGAGACGTCCCTGGCGGACCTGCGGGCGCGGCTGAACAGCCGGGTCGCCGGCCGCCGCTTCACGGACGTGCCGCAGCTGGTGGAGGACCTGCCGGAGGGCTTCGACGTCGAGGACCGGGGCACGGTGTCGACGGTGCTGTCCACCCTGCTGGAGACGCTCGTCGAGGAGAACGAGGAGCGGCTGATGATCGGCGGCACCGCCAATCTGACCCGCTTCGCCCACGACTTCCCCCTCACCATCCGCCCCGTTCTGGAGGCGCTGGAGGAGCAGGTCGTGCTCCTGAAGCTGCTCGGCGAGACGAAGGATCCGGGCATGACCGTGCGCATCGGTCACGAGAACGCCTACGAAGGACTCAACTCCACGTCCATCGTGTCGGTCGGCTACGGTTCGGGCGGCGAGGCAGTCGCCAAGCTCGGCGTGGTCGGACCGACCCGCATGGACTACCCGGGAACGATGGGAGCGGTACGCGCAGTGGCACGGTACGTCGGACAGATCCTGGCGGAGTCGTAAGTGGCCACGGACTACTACGCCGTACTCGGCGTGCGCCGCGACGCGTCGCAGGAAGAGATCAAGAAGGCCTTCCGGCGGCTCGCGCGCGAGCTGCATCCGGACGTCAACCCCGATCCGAAGACCCAGGAGCGGTTCAAGGAGATCAACGCCGCCTACGAGGTGCTGTCGGACCCGCAGAAGAAGCAGGTCTACGACCTCGGTGGCGACCCGCTCTCACAGTCGGGCGGTGCCGGGGCGGGCGGCTTCGGGGCCGGTGCCTTCGGGAACTTCTCCGACATCATGGACGCGTTCTTCGGCACGGCGTCGCAGCGCGGGCCGCGCTCGCGCACGCGCCGGGGCCAGGACGCGATGATCCGGATCGAGGTCGAGCTGGACGAGGCGGCCTTCGGCACGACGAAGGACATCCAGGTCGACACGGCGGTCGTGTGCAACACCTGCAACGGTGAGGGCGCGGCACCGGGGACGACGGCCCAGACATGTGACATGTGCCGCGGCCGCGGCGAGGTGTCGCAGGTCACCCGGTCCTTCCTGGGCCAGGTCATGACCTCCCGCCCGTGCCCCCAGTGCCAGGGCTTCGGCACCGTGGTGCCCACCCCGTGCCCGGAGTGCGCCGGCGACGGCCGCGTCCGCGCCCGGCGGACCCTGACCGTGAAGATCCCGGCCGGTGTCGACAACGGCACCCGCATCCAGCTCGCGGGCGAGGGCGAGGTCGGCCCCGGCGGCGGTCCCGCCGGTGACCTGTACGTCGAGATCCACGAGCTGCCGCACCCGACGTTCCAGCGGCGTGGCGACGACCTGCACTGCACGGTCACCATCCCGATGACCGCGGCGGCCCTCGGCACCAAGGTGCCGCTGGAGACCCTCGACGGCCTGGAGGAGGTCGACATCCGCCCGGGCACCCAGTCCGGCCAGTCGATCCCGCTGCACGGCCGCGGTGTCACGCACCTGCGCGGCGGCGGCCGGGGCGACCTCATCGTCCACGTCGAGGTGCAGACCCCGACCAAGCTCGACCTCGAGCAGGAGCGTCTGCTGCGCGAGCTGGCCAAACTCCGCGGCGAGGAACGCCCGCAGGGCCAGTTCCAGCCGGGCCAGCAGGGGCTGTTCTCCAGGCTGAAGGACGCGTTCAACGGGCGCTGATCCGACCCTCGTCCCCTTGGCCCGGCCAGGGGGACGGCCGGATTCGGACTTGTTCACAGGACGTGACAACATGCGGTCATGTCCTCCGCGCTGACCGATCTCTTCCCGTATCCGATCGTGCAGGCCCCCATGGCGGGCGGCGTCTCCGTACCGCAGCTCGCCGCCGCCGTGTCCGAGGCGGGCGGGCTGGGCTTCCTCGCCGCCGGGTACAAGACGGCGGACGGCATGTACCAGGAGATCAAGCAGCTGCGCGGGCTGACCGGCCGCCCCTTCGGCGTGAACCTGTTCATGCCGCAGCCCGAATACGCCGAGTGCGGCGCCGTGGACCTCTACGCCCACCAGCTGGCCGGCGAGGCCGCCTGGTACGAGACCGAGCTCGGCGACCCGGACAGCGGACGCGACGACGGCTACGACGCCAAACTCGCCGTGCTCCTGGACAACCCGGTGCCGGTGGTCTCCTTCCACTTCGGCGTCCCCGCCCGCGAGGTCGTGGACTCCCTGCAGTGGGCCGGCACCTTCGTCCTCGTCACCGCGACCACCGCCGAGGAGGCGCTCGCCGTGCAGCGGGCGGGGGCCGACGCGGTGATCGCGCAGGGCGTGGAGGCCGGCGGCCACCAGGGCACCCACCGCGACCTGCCGGAGAACGACGGCTCCGGCATCGGCGTGCTCGCGCTCGTCGCCCAGGTCCACGAGGCGGTGAGCATCCCCGTCGTCGCCGCCGGCGGCATCATGCGCGGCAGCCAGATCGCCGCCGTGCTCGCCGCGGGCGCGAGCGCCGCCCAGCTCGGCACGGCGTTCCTCGGCACGCCCGAGTCCGGCGCGCACGCCCTGCACAAGCAGGCGCTGACCGATCCCCTGTTCGCCCGTACGGAGTTGACGCGGGCGTTCTCCGGGCGGCCGGCCCGCGGCCTGGTCAACCGCTTCCTGCGCGAGCACGGCCCGTACGCGCCCGCCGCCTACCCCGAGATCCACCACCTGACCTCCCCGCTGCGCAAGGCGGCAGCCGAGGCGGGCGACGCGCAGGGCATGGCGCTGTGGGCGGGGCAGGGCCACCGGATGGCGCGTGAGCTGCCCGCGGGGCAGTTGGTGGAGGTACTGGCCGCCGAACTCGAGGCCGCCAGGACAGCGTTGTCGGCCTTCCCCGCGTCGGGGGGTGAGGTGCGGTGACGGCCCCGGTGTTCGTCGTCGACCAACTCGACGGCATCGGGCCGGAGTTCGTGCTCGACGGCGCCGAGGGACGGCACGCGGTCTCGGTGAAGCGGCTGCGGCCCGGCGAGGACGTGGTGCTCACGGACGGGCGCGGCCGCTGGATCGAGGGCGTGGTGAAGGCCGCCGAGGGCAAGGACCGCCTGGTGGTGACGGACCTCAAGTCCCTGGTCGAGGAACCCCCGGAGTCCCCCCGTATCACCGTCGTCCAGGCGCTCCCCAAGGGCGACCGCGGTGAGCTCGCCGTCGAGACCATGACCGAGGTCGGCGTCGACGCGATCGTGCCGTGGTCCGCCTCCCGCTGCATCACGCAGTGGAAGGGCGACCGCGGGCTGAAGGCGCTCGGCAAGTGGCGGTCGACGGCCCGTGAGGCCGGCAAACAGTCCCGGCGGGTCCGCTTCCCGGAGGTCGCGGACGCGGCGACGACCAAGCAGGTTGCCGCACTTCTCGCCAAAGCCGACTTCGCCGCCGTGCTCCACGAGAGCGGCGACGAACCCCTGGCCACCGCCGAACTCCCCACCGGGGGCGAGATCGTGCTGGTCGTCGGCCCGGAGGGCGGCGTGTCCCCGGAGGAGCTGGCGCTGTTCGAGGAGGCGGGGGCGAGGCCGTACCGGCTGGGGCGTACCGTGCTGCGTACATCGACCGCCGGGACCGCGGCGGCGGCCCTGCTCCTGGGCCGTACCGGCCGCTGGTCCTGACCTGTGGGGGGAACTGTGGAACTCGCCCAAGTCCGGCTGCTCGTCACCGACTTCGCCGCCTGTTACCGCTTCTACGCGGAGGTGCTCGGACTCAAGCCGCAGTCGGGGGCGACGCAGGGACCGTACGAGAAGTTCAGCCCCGCCACGGGCTCCGCGGGCATCGCCCTGCAGGACCGGGCGATGATGGCCGAGGTGCTGGGCGAACTGGGCGACGAGGCGACCGGGCACCGCTCGCTGGTGGTGCTGCGCGTGGACGACCTCGACGCCTACTGCGCCGAGATCACCGCCCGCGGCGCGACCCTCCTGCACGGGCCGGCCTCCATGACCGACCGCATGCGCGTCGCCCACCTCAAGGACCCGGAGGGGAACCTCGTCGAACTTCAGGAGTGGCTGCTGCTGCGCGGCTGACGGCGACCGTCTCGAACAGCTCCAGCCGTCCACGTCCACGGCCCCGTGCAGCAGCCCGCGGCGCCGGGCCTCGTCGACGAGGGCGCGTACGACACCGGGTTCGCGCAGGTTCAGTAGATTCCCCCGTCCATCGGTCAGGCATCCCGAGTACCAGTACCCGTCGGCGACGTACCGCCCCTCACCCGCGCGGAAGACGATGCGGGTGCGGATCCCGTCGCGGTACAGGGTGAGCACCTCCCGGCAGGCGTCGCCGACCGCGTCACGGTGCCGGTGGCGGACCGACCACAGGTAGGTGGTGGCCTCGTCCACGACGAGTCGTCTGAGCCTGCGGTCGTCGCGCATCCGTCCACGGTAGGCGGTCCGCGCCGGCGTCGGTGAACGCACCGGCCGTGGGCGTGACGTGACCGGCACCCGGTGGCGATGCGGGGGAGCGTGCCGTGGCCGTATGCGCTCTACCGCGCGGGGCGCGTCGGTGGCAGTCTGCCGTGCATGGGGGTATGGAGGCGGATTCGGCGGCGGGCACGCGGGCGGCGGGTGATGGCCGCGGCGGGGCTCGCGGTGGCCGCCGCGGGCGGGGCCGTCGCGTGTGACCCCGGCGGGCTGAGCTCCGCGTCGGTGGCCTACACGACCGACAGGACCGCGACCGCGGAACTGAACCGGCAGCACGCGTCCGTGCGCTGGCTCAGCTGCACGGCCACCTACGGAAGCGGCAACAAGGCGTACACGCCCGGGAAGTCGACGCCGTCGGCGTCCGAGACGACCGTCGCCTCCGTCGACTGCCGGGGGCAGACGAACGACGGGCGGGACATCACCGTCACCGGGAAGGTCACCCGGGCCGTCGACGGCGCCTGCGTGCGCGGGGATCTGACCGCCAAGGTGGGCGGCAAGGTGTGGTTCCACGTCCACGGGCTCGGCGACTGCAGCGCCACCACCGGCCCCACGTACACCCCGCCCGTCACGTACCGGCCCACCCACGGGCAGCCCGGCCCGACGGTCACGGTGACCGTCACGAGGACGATCTGGTGCAAGGGGGATCCCACCTGCTGGCCCGTCGAGGGCAAGTGAGGCCGCAACTCCGGCCGTGACGTGGGCAGGAAGTGATCCAAACCCCTGTCCGCGGGTGCCGCCGCTGCGTAGGGTGATCGGGTGACTCAGTCAGCATTGCCTGCATCGTCTGCGTATCTCCGGTTTCCGCATCTGCACGGCGAGCTGGTCGCCTTCACCGCCGAGGACGACGTGTGGCTCGCGCCCCTGGACGGCGGACGGGCCTGGCGGGTCAGCGCCGACAACGTACCGGTGCACCACCCCCGCATCTCGCCCGACGGCACGACCGTCGCCTGGACCTCCACCCGCGACGGCGCGCCCGAGGTGCACATCGCCCCGATCGACGGCGGGCCCGCCAAGCGCCTGACGCACTGGGGCAGTTGGAAGACCCGGGTGTGCGGCTGGACCCCGGACGGCGACGTGCTCGCCATCAGCACCCACGGCCAGGCGAGCCTGCGCCGCACCTGGGCGCGTGCCGTCCCGCTCGACGGCGGACCGGCCACCACCCTGCCGTACGGACCTGTCGGGGACGTGGCCCACGGCCCGCACACCGTGCTGCTGTCCGCGCCCATGGGACGTGAGGCGGCCTGGTGGAAGCGGTACCGGGGCGGCACGGCGGGCAAGCTGTGGATCGACCGCCAGGACGACGGCGAGTTCGTACGGCTCCACGAGGAGCTGGACGGCAACATCGAGTACCCGCTGTGGGTGGGGACGGGGAGGATCGCGTTCCTCTCCGACCACGAGGGCACCGGCGCGCTGTACTCCTCCCTCGCCGACGGCTCCGACCTGCGCCGGCACACCCCCCATGGGGGTACCTCCCGCTCGAGCGAAGCCGAGAGTGGGGGAGGCTTCTACGCCCGCCACGCCGCCACCGACGGCACCCGCGTCGTCTACTCCAGTGCCGGTGAACTGTGGCTGCTGGACGACCTCGACGGCGCCGAGCCGCGCCGGCTGGACGTCCGGCTCGGCGGGCCGCGCGTGGACTTGCAGCCGTACCCGGTGAACGCTTCCCGCTGGTTCGGCTCCGCCGCCCCCGACCACACCGCCCGCGGCAGCGCGGTCGCCGTGCGCGGCGCCGTCCACTGGGTCACCCACCGCTCCGGTCCCGCCCGCGCGCTCGCCGCGCAGCCCGGCGTACGGGCCCGGCTGCCGCGCACCTTCCGCGCGGACGGCGAGGAGTGGGTGGTGTGGGTGACGGACGCCGAGGGCGACGACGCCCTGGAGTTCGCGCCAGCCACCGGCGTCGCCGTCGGCGCCACCCCGCGGCGGCTCGCCGCCGGGCAGCTCGGCCGCGTCCTTGAGCTCGCCATGGCACCCGACGGCACCGTCGCCGCCGTCGCCTCGCACGACGGGCGGCTGCTGCTCGTCGAGCGGGAGACCGGCGAGGTGCGCGAGGTCGACCGCAGCGAGGACGGGGACGTCAGCGACCTCGCCTTCTCGCCCGACTCCGCCTGGCTCGCCTGGTCGCACCCCGGCCCGCGCCCGCTCAGCCAGCTCCGGCTCGCCAACACCACCGACCTGTCGGTCACCGAGGCGACCCCGCTGCGCTTCCAGGACTACGCGCCGGCGTTCACCCTCGACGGCAAGCACCTTGCCTTCCTGTCGAACCGCTCCTTCGACCCGGTCTACGACGAGCACGTCTTCGACCTGGCGTTCGTGGAGGGCTCCCGCCCGCACCTGATCACCCTGGCGGCGACCACACCCTCCCCGTTCGGCCCGCAGCGGCACGGCCGCCCCTTCGAAACCCCCGACAGGGAGGAGACGCCCGACAGCGAGGGCACCCCGGCCACCCGGATCGACCTCGAGGGCCTCGCCGACCGCATCGTGCCCTTCCCGGTCGAGGCGGCCCGCTACTCCAACCTGCGCGCCGCCAAGGACGGCGTGCTGTGGCTGCGGCACCCGGTGCGCGGCGTCCTCGGCGCCTCCCGCGCCACGCCCGACGACCCGGATCCGAAGACCGAGCTGGAGCGCTACGACCTCGCCCAGCAGCGCATCGAGCACCTCGCCGCCGACGCCGACCACTTCGAGGTCAGCGGTGACGGCAAGCGCATCCTGCTGTGGACCGACGGCAAGCTGAAGGTCGTTCCCAGCGACCGGCGCGCCTCCGGCGACGACGACAGCGACTCGAACATCACCGTCGACCTCGGCCGGGTCCGGCAGACCGTCGACCCGGCCGCCGAGTGGCGGCAGATGTACGAGGAGACCGGCCGAATCATGCGGGACCACTTCTGGCGGCCGGACATGAACGGGGTCGACTGGGACGGTGTCCTCGACCGCTACCGGCCCGTCCTGGACCGCATCGCCACCCACGACGACCTGGTCGATCTGCTGTGGGAGGTGCACGGCGAGCTCGGCACCTCGCACGCCTACGTCGTGCCCCACGGCGGACACGGCCACGGCGCCCGGCAGGGCCTGCTCGGCGCCGACATCTCCCGCCACGAGGACGGCTGGTGGCGCATCGACCGCATCCTGCCCTCGGAGACCTCCGACCCGGAGGCGCGCAGCCCGCTCGCCGCGCCCGGCGTCGCGGTGCGCGCCGGTGACGCGATCGTCGCGGTCGGCGGGCAGCCGGTCGACCCGGTGACGGGCCCCGGCCCGCTCCTGGTCGGTACGGCCGGAAAGCCGGTCGAGCTGACCGTCCTGCCGTCCGGCGGCGGCGAGGTGCGGCACGCGGTGGTCGTGCCGGTCGCGGACGAGGAGCCCCTGCGCTACCACGCGTGGGTGGCCGACCGGCGCGCGTACGTCCACGAGAAGTCCGGCGACCGGCTCGGCTATCTGCACGTGCCGGACATGCAGGCGCCCGGCTGGGCGCAGATCCACCGGGACCTGCGCGTCGAGGTGGGCCGCGAGGGCCTCGTCGTCGACGTGCGCGAGAACCGCGGCGGCCACACCTCCCAGCTCGTCGTGGAGAAGCTGGCCCGGCGGATCGTCGGCTGGGGCGTGCCGCGCGGCATGCGGCCGTACAGCTACCCGATGGACGCGCCCCGCGGTCCCGTCGTGGCCGTCGCCAACGAGTTCTCCGGCTCCGACGGCGACATCGTCAACGCGGCGATCAAGGCGCTCGGCATCGGCCCGGTGGTCGGCACCCGCACCTGGGGCGGCGTCATCGGCATCGACAGCCGCTACCACCTGGTCGACGGCACGCTGATCACGCAGCCGAAGTACGCATTCTGGCTGGAGGGTTACGCGTGGGGCGTGGAGAACCACGGCGTCGATCCCGACGTGGAAGTGGTGCAGCGCCCGCAGGATCATGCGGCCGGGAGGGACGTGCAGCTGGACGAGGCGATCAGGCTGGCGTTGGCCGCCCTTGAGGAAGCGCCCGCCAGGACGCCGCCGTCGCTGCCGTGACCGTCCAGGGGCTGCCGCCCCGCACCCCCGCTTCGGCCTGAACGTCCTCGGTCGCCCCCGGGCTTTTCGAGCAGGGGACCCCTGGACGGGCTGGTTGGTCACCGGCGCTGCACAGTGCACCGGCTCGATACGATGCCCCCAAGAGATCACCGGCATGAGGAGTACTCGCATGGCAGGGGAGCCGCAGGACGACTGCCTGTTCTGCAAGATCGTCGCAGGGCACGTGCCGGCGACGATCGTGCGTGAGACGGAGACGACCGTCGCCTTCCGTGACATAAACCCCCAGGCGCCCACCCACGTCCTGGTGGTCCCCAAGGCGCACTACCGGGACGCCGCCACGCTCGCCGCCGGCGATCCGGCCCTCGCCGCGGACGTCCTGCGCGAGACCCAGGCCGTCGCCGACGGGGACAAGCTGGAGAGCTACCGCATCGTCTTCAACACCGGCACCGGCGCCGGCCAGACCGTCTGGCACGCCCACGCCCACGTGCTCGGCGGCCGCGGCCTGCAGTGGCCGCCCGGGTAAGCCGCCGTGTCCGTACGTGAACTGGTGGTCCTCGGCACCGCCAGCCAGGTCCCGACCCGGCACCGCAACCACAACGGCTACCTGCTGCGCTGGGACGGCGAGGGCATCCTGTTCGACCCCGGCGAGGGCACGCAGCGCCAGATGCTGCGCGCCGGGGTCGCGGCGCACGACCTGAACCGGATCTGCATCACGCACTTCCACGGCGACCACTCGCTGGGCCTGGCCGGGGTGGTCCAGCGGATCAACCTGGACCAGGTGCCGCACGAGATCACCGCGCACTACCCGCGCTCCGGCAAGCGCTTCTTCGACCGTCTGCGGTACGCCACCGCGTACCGGGAGACCGTGCAGCTGACCGAGGCGCCGGTCGACACCGACGGCGACCTCGCGGTGACCCCCGCATACACCCTCCAGGCGCGCCGGCTCTCCCATCCCGTGGAGTCCTACGGCTACCGCCTCGTCGAGCCCGACGGGCGCCGCATGCTGCCCGAACGGCTCGCCGCGCACGGGATCAAGGGCCCGGACGTGGGCCGCATCCAGCGGGAGGGATCCCTCGGGGGCGTCCCGCTGGAGGCGGTGAGCGAGGTGCGGCGCGGACAGCGGTTCGCGTTCGTCATGGACACGCGGCTGTGCGACGGGGTGCACGCCCTGGCCGAGGGCTGCGACCTGCTCGTCATCGAGTCGACCTTCCTGGACGAGGACGAGGAACTCGCCGTCGAGCACGGTCACCTGACGGCTGGTCAGGCGGCTCGGGTGGCGCAGGAGGCCGGCGTACGGCATCTGGTCCTCACCCACTTCAGCCAGCGCTACGCCGAGCCCGGGGGCACCTCCCGGACGGAGTGCGGGGGAGAGTTCGAGCGGCAGGCGCGGGCGGCGGGCTTCGAGGGGGAGCTGACCGTGGCGCGCGACCTGGTGAGGGTGCCGGTGCCGAAGCGGCGCTGAACCCCGCGTTCCGGATCGTCCGCCGCATGCCTACGATGCTTCGATGCCCCTGCCGAAAGCTGAACTGCACCTCCACATCGAAGGCACCCTCGAGCCCGAGCTGGCGTTCGAGCTGGCCGCGCGCAATGGCGTGTCGCTGCCCTACGCGGATACCGACGAGCTCCGCAGGGCCTACCGGTTCGAGGACCTCCAGTCCTTCCTCAACCTGTACTACGAGCTCATGGCCGTCCTGCGCACCGAGCGGGACTTCGAGGACCTCGCCAACGCCTACCTGGCCCGAGCCGCCGCGCAGGGCGTGCGGCACGCGGAGATCTTCTTCGACCTGCAGGCGCACCTGGCGCGCGGGGTGGACATGGGCACGGTCGTCGAGGGACTGTGGCGGGCGCTCGGCCGCAGCGAGGAGAACCACGGCGTCTCCACCCAGCTGATCCTGTGCTTCCTGCGGGACGAGTCCGCCGAGTCGGCGATGGAGACCCTTCTGGGGGCCAAGCCGTACCTCGACCGGATCGTGGGTGTCGGCCTGGACTCGGCCGAGGTCGGCCACCCGCCGGTGAAGTTCCGCGAGGTGTACGAGGCCGCCGCCGCCCTCGGCCTGCGGCGCGTGGCGCACGCGGGTGAGGAGGGGCCGCCGGAGTACATCACCGAGGCCCTCGACGTGCTCGGCGTCGAGCGCGTCGACCACGGTCTGCGCTGCATGGAGGACCCCGCGCTGGTCGAGCGTCTCGTCCGCGACCGGATCCCGCTGACCCTGTGCCCCCTGTCGAACGTCCGGCTCCGCACGGTCGACACCCTCGCCGACCACCCGCTGCCCGCCATGCTGGACGCCGGCCTGCTGTGCACGGTCAACTCCGACGACCCCGCGTACTTCGGCGGCTACGTCGGCGACACCTTCGACGCCGTACGCCACACCCTGGGCCTGAGCGAGGACCGCCTGCGCGAACTGGCCCGCAACTCCTTCGTCGCCTCCTTCCTGGAGCACGACGAGGAGCGGCGGCAGCGCTACCTCGCCGAGGTGGAGGCCTACGAGTTCCCGCAGCCCTAGCTGGGACCTGTCTGAGCTGGGACCTGTCTGACATTTCCCGCCGGGCCCGCAACGACTGGCACCGCACCTCGCTGCGTTGTCGGGCACGCCCGCGTACCCCCAGTACGCGGGCGACCCTCCGCCTTGCGATGCACGGCACCAGACGCCGCGGGCTGATCCGACGCGCAGTGTCAGACAGGCCCTAATCGGTCCCGGGCCCCGGTGCGGCGGCCGCCGTCTGCTGGGGTCCCGCCGTGCCGTAGGCCCGCCGGGCAGAGGCGGCCCGGGCGTTCACCGGGATCTCCACGACCGGCTGCTCCGGGGCGTCGAGGCGCGTCCCGCCGCGCAGCGGGCGCCCGCCGGTGCGCAGGGCCACCGCGGTCAGCGGCAGCGCGATCACCAGCAGACCCACGGCGAGGACCGCCCCCATGACCGGGAAGCCGGCCTGCGCGGACAGCACGCTGCCGGTCAGCGGTCCCGCGGCCGTGCCCAGGGACGACGCCGAGCCGACGAGCACCGTCCAGCGGCCGCGCGGGTCGAGGGAGGCGGCGAGGCCGATCACGTAGGACAGGACGATCGGGTAGAGCGTGTTCCAGGCGATCTCGCCCGTCGCAAAGGTCGTCAGGTCGGTCGCCGAGGCGCTGAGCGCGATGCAGGCCGCGATGAGCGCCGTGCCCGCGCCGATCGGCAGCGCCCGGCCCAGGCGCGGTCCGAGGGCGCCCGCCCCGATCACTCCCAGCAGCCCGGCGCCGAGCGCCGCCGCGAACACCGCGCCGACGGTGGCCTCGCCGAGGTGCGCCTGGGTGAGGCCGATGCGGCCGCTGACGCCCCACAGGGAGTTCTGGGCGAGGGACCAGCAGAGCATGCCGGCGGCGAGCACGAGCCCGGAGCGCACGTGGGGGAGCCGAGAGGCGTCCTGAACGGACGTGCGGGCGGCGGCCGTACGGAGCGGGAGACGGCCGGTGAGCGGCCACACGGCGAGCGCGGTGAGTGCGATCGCGGCCGGTGGCAGGCCGTGCCCCGCACCGAGGTGAGGCACCGTCAGGTAGATCGCGCCCGCGAGCGCGGAGACGCCGAGCAGCCCGAGGGCGGAGATGCGGTGCGGGTCGCGCTGGGCGGCGATTCCGGTGGCGGCGACCGTGGTGACCGTACCGGATCCGAACCCGCCGACGACCAGACCGGCGACGACCGCCGGGACGGCGTCGGTCAGCGCGGCCCCGCCGTAGCCGAGGACAGCGAGCGCGAGCCCGGCGCGGGCGAGGGTCCGCGCCCCGATCCGCTCCACCCTCCCCGAGGCTCTCGACTTCGCTCGACCAGGGGGGATGCTCATCGCCAGCAGAAACCCGGCCGAGGCCGAACTCAGCAGCAGTGCGCTGCCGACGGCTCCCGCCTGCGTCGCGGACAGCGGCAGCCCCGCGTCCAGCCGGCCGACGGTCGTCGGCAGCAGGTAGGAGGCGAGGTACCCGGCCGTGAACAGGGCGACGAGGGGCCAGGGGAGGGTGCGAGGGGCGGACACGGGCGTTCCCGGGGCATGCGAAAGGAGCGGCTCAGAAAGGGGGATGGGGCGCCGACCGTCGACGGACGGGAACGCGCGGGCAATTTGTATCAAGCGAGGGGTGGGGCGAGGGAGGCCGGGGGGTGTGATGTGGCACACGTTGCGTTTGTGCCCCCGAAGACCGGGTAGACGAGAGCGCTCAGCGCCAGCGCGGCGCGCCCCCCGCCCCCGGTGCCGCCGCCTCGATCCTGGCCCTGACCTCCCGCATCACCGCAACGATCCGCTCCTCGTGCTCCGCCGTCAGCCGGGCCACCGGCACCGAGCAACTGATCGCGTCCTGTGCCGGGGTGTCGTACCGCAGCGCGAACCCGAAGCCGACGATCCCGAGCACGCCCTCCTCGCGGTCGACCGAGTACCCGCGTGCCCGTACCGCGGCCAGGTCGGCCGCCAACGACTCGCGGCTCGTGTGGAGTTGGGGGTGAGCGCCTCGTACGGGCCCTCGGGCAGCTCCTCGTCGGGGCGCTCCGCCAGCAGCGCCTTGCCCAGCGCGCCCGCATGGGCCGGCAGCCGCCGCCCGACCCGGCTGATCGTGCGCAGGTATTCGTGCGACTCCCGCGTCGCCAGGTAGGCCACGTTCCGCCCGTCCAGCCGCCCCATGTGGATCGTCTCGCCCAGCGCCTGCGAGGCCTCGTCGAGGTAGGGCCGTACGACGCGCACGCGCGGGTCGGAGTCGAGGTAGCTCGTGCCGGTGAGCAGGGCGTGGATGCCGATGCCGTAGAGCGAGCCGGTGACGTCGGTCCGGACCCAGCCGCGGGAGACCAGGGTCTGCAGCAGCGCGTACATCGAACTGCGCGGCACGTCGAGTGCCTCGGCGAGCTCCTGCAGCCGCGCCGGGCGGTCGCCGCGCGCCGCGAGCAGTTCCAGCAGCTCGACCGTGCGCGCCGCGGACTTCACCTCGCGAACGCCCCCTGTGTCCGGCATGTGCCGATCGTAGTCGGGCCGGGCCGCACCGTTGACGCATGCCGTTCACCTATCTAACCTCTGTCTTCATACATAGATAATGTCTCTATAGGGAGATGAGCGCGTGAGCCCCGAGACGGACACGGAGGACGTGGCCCGGCGGCTGCGCGACGGGATGGCGAACGGCGTGCTGTCCTTCCCGCTGACCGCCTTCCACGACGACGGCTCCCTCGACCCGGACGGCTTCCGCGCCCATGTGGCGGACCGGCTGGCCGCCGCCCCCGGCGCCGTCTTCCCGGCCTGCGGCACCGGCGAGTTCTTCTCGCTGGACCAGGACGAGTACCGCCGCGTCGTCGCGATCGCCGTCGAGGAGGCGGCGGGCCGTGTGCCGGTCGTGGCCGGCGTCGGTTACGGCTGGGCGCAGGCCGTCCGGTTCGCCCGCATCGCCGAGGAGACCGGCGCCGACGCCCTCCTCGTCCTGCCGCACTACCTCGTCGCCGCCCCCAGGACGGACTGGTCGCCCAGCTGGAGCACCTCGCGGCCCGCACCCGCCTGCCGCTCATCACCTACCAGCGCGGCCAGGTCGCCTACGACGTCGAGGCGTTCCGGCGCATCACGCGGATCCCCGGCGTCATCGGCCTCAAGGACGGCCACAGCGACCTCGACCGCCTCCAGCGCCTCACCCTCGCCGCCCCCGAGGGCTTCCTGTTCTTCAACGGCGCCGCCACCGCCGAGATCCAGGCCCGCGCCTACGCCGCCGTCGGCGTCCCCGCCTACTCCTCCGCCGTCCACGCCTTCGCACCCGAGATCGCGAACGCCTTCTTCGCGGCCCTGCGGGACGGCGACCGCGGTACGGTCGACAAACTGCTGCGCGACTTCTACGTCCCGTTCGTCGAACTGCGCGACCGGGTGCCCGGATACGCCGTGTCCCTGGTGAAGGCGGCGGCCCGGCTGCGCGGCCACCCCGTCGGCCCCGTGCGCGCCCCGCTCACCGACCCCTCGCCCGGCGACCTGGCCGACCTCACCACCCTGCTGACCGCCGGACTCGATCTCGTAGGAGCCGCCCTGTGACCCGCGACCTCACCATCGCCGAGGTACGCCTGACGCCGATCCTGGTCGCCGACCCGCCGCTGCTGAACACGCAGGGCGTCCACCAGCCGTACACGCCGCGCCTGATCGTGGAGGTGGTGACGGCCGACGGGGTCACCGGGGTCGGCGAGACGTACGGCGACACCAAGTACCTGGAGTTGGCCCGCCCCATCGCCGACCGGCTGGTCGGCCGCCAGGTCTCCGATCTCAACGGCCTGTTCACGCTCGACGTCGCTGTGGACGCCTCCCGTATCGACGGCGCCGTCGACGTCGGCGGGCTGCGCGGCGTCCAGACCGCCGACAAGCTGCGGCTGTCCGTCGTCTCCGCCTTCGAGGTCGCCTGCCTCGACGCCCTCGGCAAGGCGCTCGGCCTGCCCGTGCACGCGCTGCTGGGCGGCAAGGTGCGGGACGCCGTCGAGTACAGCGCCTACCTCTTCTACAAGTGGGCCGACCACCCTGAGGGCGTGGCGTGCGAACCGGACGACTGGGGTGCCGCCCTCGACCCGGCCGGGGTCGTCGAGCAGGCGCGGAGGTTCACGGAGCGGTACGGCTTCACCTCCTTCAAGCTCAAGGGCGGGGTCTTCCCGCCGGACGAGGAGATCGCCGCCGTACGCGCCCTGGCGGAGGCCTTCCCCGGGCACCCGCTGCGCCTGGACCCCAACGGCGCCTGGTCGGTGGAGACGTCGGTGAAGGTGGCTCAGGAACTGGGGGACGTCCTCGAGTACCTGGAGGACCCCGCGCTGGGCACGCCCGCCATGGCCGAGGTGGCGGCGCGGACCGATGTGCCGTTGGCCACCAACATGTGCGTGACGACCTTCGACGAGATCAAGGAGGCCTTCACCAAGGACGCCGTCCAGGTGGTGCTCTCCGACCACCACTACTGGGGCGGTCTGCGCAACACCCAGCACCTGGCGGCCATGTGCCGCACCTTCGGCGTCGGCGTGTCGATGCACTCCAACACCCACCTGGGGATCAGCCTGGCCGCGATGACCCACGTGGCGGCCACCGTCCCGAACCTCCACCACGCCTGCGACAGCCACTACCCCTGGCAGTCGGAGGACGTCCTGACCGAACGCCTCACCTTCGACGGCGGCAAGGTCACCGTCCCGGACGGCCCCGGCCTCGGCGTCGAACTCGACCGCGACAAGCTGGCCCGCCTGCACCGCCGGTGGGCCGAGAACGACGGCTCGCTCAGGGACCGCGACGACGCGGCCGCGATGCGCATCGCCGACCCCGAGTGGGTCACGCCCGCGGTGCCTCGCTGGTAGGCGGGTGATGGCCGGTTTCCGGACGGCCCCGGGGTCCGCCGCTGCCTGATGTGACCGGTCGCTCCGGCGTGACCGCCGACGTGTTGTCGGTGGTCTGGTGCACACTGGCCAGATCCGCACCACGTCAGGGAGCGCACCGTGACCGCGTCCAACGCGTCCGCAGGAGAGGGACCGGAGTACATTGTCGGAATCCCGCACGGCCACGCCCAGGTCGACCCCCTGGCCGCCCTGCGCACCCCGGACGACCCGCCCTGGGACGTCTACCTCACGGGCACCGTCTTCCTCGACATCATCTTCACCGGGCTCGACTCCGCCCCGGTGCGCGGGACCGAGTCCTGGGCGCGCGGGATGGGGTCGAGCCCCGGCGGCGTGGCGAACATGGCGACCGCGCTGGCCCGCCTCGGCCTGAGGACGTCGCTCGCGGCGGCCTTCGGCGACGACCACTACGGCGAGTACTGCTGGGACGCGCTGGAACAGGGCGAGGGCATCGACCTCTCCCCGTCGCGAACCGTGCCCGGCTGGCACTCGCCGGTCACCGTCTCGATGGCGTACGAGGGCGAGCGCACGATGGTCTCCCACGGCCACGAGCCGCCCCCGGACGCGCCCGCGCCGGACTGCCCGCCCCGCGCGCGTGCCGCCGTGGCGTCCCTGACGCCGGGCAGGCGCGCCCCCTGGATCGCGGAGGCCGCCCGGAAGGGTACGCGCATCTTCGCGGACGTCGGCTGGGACGACACCGGCGCCTGGGACCTGGCGGGGCTGGCCGACCTGGAGCACTGCGAGGCCTTCCTGCCGAACGCCGAGGAGGCGATGCGCTACACGGGCGCCGACTGCCCGCGCGCCGCCGCGCACGCGCTCACCGCGCACGTACCGCTCGCGGTGGTCACTTTGGGCGCGGACGGCGCCTACGCGGTCGACCGGCGCACGGGGGAGAGCGCCGAGGTCCCCGCGATCGAGGTCGAGGCGCTCGATCCCACGGGCGCGGGCGACGTCTTCGTCGCCGGCTTCGTCACCGGCACCCTGGCCGGCTGGCCGCTGGCCGACCGCCTCGCCTTCGCGGGCCTCACCGCCGCCCTCTCCGTGCAGGAGTTCGGCGGCTCCCTTTCGGCCCCCGGCTGGTTCGAGATCGCGGCCTGGTGGCGCAGGGTCCAGTCGGTGGACGGCCAGGACCCGGCGGCCCTGAGGCGCTACGCGTTCCTGGAGGACCTGGTGCCGGAGGCCGGCGTCGCGTCGTGGCCGCGTCGGAGGGCCGTGCCGACCATCGGGTTCCGCAGGTCGGCGTGACCGGCCGACGCGGGGCCGCGCCCCCGAACCCGCCGACCCCGCCGGGGGCTCGCCCCCGTATGCACATACCGGCCTGAACGGCGCACCGCCGGCCGGGCCCAAGTTCGGTGCGCCTTCACGTGGTTGTCTCCTGCCCGCAAACGCCCCACGCCAGGTTTTCCACCGGAACCCGCCATTGACAGGTGACGTTTCCTGCTCAATTATCAGCAAAATCAAGCACATTTTTGCACGGACTGGCACGGACACCCTGCATCGCCCCGCTCAGGCCCCCTCCGTCGAAGGACATGCGTCGTGCGTAGACGATCACGCAGACTCAGAGTGCTGTTCGCCGCCTTCTCCCTCACCCTCGCCCTCCCCGTCGGCCTCACCGCACAGGCGCAGGCACCGGCGCAGGCCGCCCCCGCCGCCCGCGCCCCCGAGGTCACCTCCTCCGCCGACGGACTCACCCTGACCGTCCCGCCGAGCGGCAACGCCCCCGGCTACACGCTCCAGGTGACGACCACTCAACTGGCTTTCACCACCCGCCGCTTGGGCACCACCGTCCTGGCCACCGCGGGCGGCGACACCGGTGCCCTGCGCTTCCGCACCGGCGGCGGCCCGCAGCACGCCACCAAGGTCACCGCCTGGTCCTGGAAGGACGGCGTCCTCACCCTCACCGCCGACACCACCGCCGCCGGCGCCACCGTCGAGGCCCGCATCACCCCCTCCGCCGACCGCTACCACCTCGACTGGCAGGTCAAGGGCGCCCACCCCGACCGGCTCGGTCTCGCCTACGACCTGAAGTCCGCCGGGCACTGGTACGGGCACGGCGAGGCCGTAACCTCCCGGGGCGGCCCCGGCACCGACCAGCCCTGGCCGCTCGACAGCGGCGAGGTCGTGCACCCGTCCTTCGGCCCGGCCTCGTACTACATGATCGACCCCTTCTGGTACACGTCGAGCGCGGCCGGGCTCCACGTCGACACCGGGCACGTCATGGACGTGGCGATCAACGAGGGCAAGGACGGCCTCGGCCGCTTCGACATCGAGTCCGCGGACCCGTACCGGGCGACCGTCTTCGTGGAGTCCACGCCGCTGGAGGTCTACCGCGACTACGTCGGCATCGTGGGCAAGCCGGCCCAGAGCGACGCCACGTACGAGCAGTACGCGAAGCCGGTGTGGAACTCCTGGGCGCAGTTCTACACCCACGTCGACCAGGCGAAGCTCCTCGACTACGCCCAGGACCTGCACGCGGCCGGCCTGACCGGGCACACGCTTCAGCTCGACGACAAATGGGAGTCCCACTACGGGAACATGACCTTCGACGCGAAGGCCTACCCGGACCCCAGGGCCATGGCGCAGAAGATCCACGACCTCGGCTTCGACTTCGGGCTCTGGGTGACGCTGTGGATCAACCTGGACTCCGACCAGTACCAGTACGCCGCCGACCACGGCTACCTGCTCAGGGACAAGGCCGACACCGCCCAGCCGTGCAGGGTCACCTGGTGGAACGGGACCGCCGGGATCGTCGACCTCGCCAACCCGGACGCCAGGGCCTGGTACGTCGGCCGGCTCAGGACCCTGATGAGCGACTACGGCGTCGACGGGCTGAAGTTCGACACCCGCTTCTTCGACGACAGGTGCGCCCCGCACGAGGGCTACCAGCCCACCGACTACCAGCGGCTGGGCGCCGAGCTCGCCGACGAGTTCGACCTCCAGGGCGTCGGCATCCGCGTCCACTGGGACGCCACCGCCCACCGCGCCGGCTTCGTCACCCGGCAGGTGGACAAGGGCACCGGGTGGGACTCGCTGCGCGCCTCCGTCACCCAGAACCTGGCCATCTCCACGATCGGCTACCCGTTCGTCACCACGGACATGATCGGCGGCTCCAGCGCCCAGCCCGCCCCCGGCAAGCAGGTGCTGGTGCGCTGGGCGCAGTCCGCGTCGCTGATGCCGCTCATGTACTCCTCCACGTCACCCGTCGACACCATCGACGTGACGACCGGCAGGAAGGTGACGTACGACCAGGAGACCATCGACCTCTACCGCAAGGCGATCGCGCAGCACGAACGCCTTGCGCCCTACATCCGGGACCAGGTGCAGCAGACGCTGAAGACCGGCGACCCGATCATGCGGCCGCTGTTCTTCGACTTCCCGCAGGACAAGGCAGCCTACACCGTCACCGACGAGTGGCTGCTCGGCCCCGCGGTCCTCGCCGCCCCGCAGCTCACCGACGGCGCGAGCCGGACCGTGCACCTCCCGCCGGGCGTCTGGTACGACGTCCAGCACGGCACGGTGAGCCACGGCCCGAAGACCGTCACGGGCTACGACACCCCCCTGGGCGTCACCCCCGCCTTCGTGAACCTCCGGGCGAAGGGCGCGGCCAAGGCCCTGCGGGCCCTGCGCGGCGACGACTGACGACGACGGGCCCGTCCTCCAGGACGGGCCCGCCACCCAGCCCGCCGGGGGGCGCCCCCTGCTCGTAGAGGCGGCACTCGGCGGCACACGAAGAACCCCGGCCCCGAAAAGCCCTTCGGCCTTGTCACCCCAGCGTCGTACCCTGGAGAGCGCGAGGCCGCCCTCAGCTACGCGGCCGTGACGAGGAGGAACCGCAGGCCTACAGCGCCGGCCCATGACTCAGACACCCACAGCCAGCACCCCCGCGCAGGGGCAGGCGAGAGCACAGTTCACCGTCCCCGCCCAGCACCCCATGGTGACCGTGCTGGGTTCCGGCGACTCCCTTCTGCGCGTGATCGAGAGGGCCTTCCCGGGGGCCGACATCCACGTCCGGGGCAACGAGATCAGCGCGGTCGGCGACCCGGCGGACGTCGCCCTGATCCAGCGCCTGTTCGCAGAGATGATGCTGGTGCTCCGCACCGGACAGCCGATGACGGAGGACGCAGTGGAACGCTCTATCGCCATGCTCCGGGCGAGCGAGAACGGCGAGGGCGACGGACCGGAGACCCCGGCCGAGGTACTGACGCAGAACATCCTGTCCTCCCGGGGCCGGACGATCCGCCCCAAGACGCTCAACCAGAAGCGGTACGTCGACGCGATCGACAAGCACACGATCGTCTTCGGCATCGGCCCCGCCGGCACCGGCAAGACCTACCTCGCCATGGCCAAGGCGGTGCAGGCCCTGCAGTCCAAGCAGGTCAACCGCATCATCCTGACCCGGCCGGCGGTCGAGGCGGGAGAGCGCCTGGGCTTCCTGCCCGGCACCCTCTACGAGAAGATCGACCCGTACCTGCGCCCGCTGTACGACGCGCTGCACGACATGCTGGATCCGGACTCGATTCCCCGGCTGATGGCGGCGGGGACGATCGAGGTCGCGCCGCTGGCGTACATGCGCGGCAGGTCGCTCAACGACGCCTTCATCATCCTGGACGAGGCCCAGAACACGAGCCCCGAGCAGATGAAGATGTTCCTCACCCGCCTCGGCTTCGACTCGAAGATCGTGATCACGGGTGACGTGACCCAGGTGGACCTGCCGGATGGAACCAAGTCCGGTCTGCGCCAGGTCCAGGAGATCCTGGAAGGTGTCGAGGACGTCCACTTCTCGCGCCTGACGTCCCACGACGTCGTACGGCACAAGCTCGTCGGCCGTATCGTCGACGCGTACGAGAAGTACGACAGCAAGCACGGCACCGAGAACGGCACGCACAAGGGCGGCCGGGGCAGGTCCGGGCACAAGGGGAAGTAGAGACACGGCAACACCATGTCGATCGACGTCAACAACGAGTCCGGAACCGAGGTCGACGAGCAGGCGATCCTCGACATCGCCCGCTACGCACTCGCGCGGATGCGCATCCACCCGCTCTCCGAGCTCTCGGTGATCGTCGTGGACGCCGACGCCATGGAGCAGCTGCACGTGCAGTGGATGGACCTGCCGGGGCCGACGGACGTCATGTCCTTCCCGATGGACGAGCTGCGTCCGCCGTCGAAGGACGACGACGAGCCCCCGCAGGGCCTCCTCGGCGACATCGTGCTGTGCCCCGAGGTCGCCGCGAAGCAGGGCGCCGAGGCCCCGACGCAGCACTCCATGGACGAGGAGCTCCAGCTGCTCACCGTCCATGGCGTGCTGCACCTTCTCGGGTACGACCACGAGGAGCCCGACGAGAAGGCCGAGATGTTCGGTCTTCAGGCAGCCATCGTGGACGGCTGGCGCGCGGAGAGGGGCCTGACCGGCCCGTCCCCTGCCCCGACCGTGTCATGAGTCCGCAGATCGTCGTCGGCGCGATCGCGCTGGTCGTCGTCGCCTGGCTCGCCGCCTGCGCGGAGGCGGGCCTCGCGCGCGTCTCCAGCTTCCGCGCCGAGGAGGCCGTGAAGTCCGGCCGCCGGGGCAGCGCCAAGCTCGCCCAGGTCGCCGCCGACCCGACCCGCTACCTCAACGTGGCGCTGCTGGTCCGCGTCACCTGCGAGATGGCGGCGGCCGCGCTGGTCACGTACGCCTGCCTGGAGGAGTTCGCCGGCACGGCCGAGGCCCTTCTGGTCGCGATCGCGGTCATGGTCCTGGTGTCGTACGTCGCCGTCGGCGTCTCCCCGCGCACCATCGGCCGCCAGCACCCGCTGAACACGGCCACCGCGGCGGCGTACGTCCTGCTGCCGCTGGCGAGGATCATGGGCCCGATCCCCTCTCTGCTGATCCTCATCGGCAACGCGCTGACCCCCGGCAAGGGCTTCCGCCGCGGCCCCTTCGCCTCCGAGGCGGAGCTGCGCGCGATGGTCGACCTCGCCGAGCAGGAGTCGCTGATCGAGGACGAGGAGCGCCGCATGGTGCACTCGGTCTTCGAACTCGGCGACACTCTCGTCCGCGAGGTCATGGTCCCGCGCACCGACCTGGTGGTGATCGAGCGCTACAAGACGATCCGCCAGGCCCTCACTCTCGCTCTGCGCTCCGGCTTCTCGCGCATCCCGGTGACCGGCGAGAGCGAGGACGACATCGTCGGGATCGTGTACCTGAAGGACCTGGCCCGCAAGACGCACATCAGCCGTGACGCGGAGAACGAGCTGGTGTCCACCGCCATGCGCCCGGCGGTCTTCGTGCCGGACACCAAGAACGCCGGCGACCTGCTGCGCGAGATGCAGAAGGAACGCAACCACGTCGCCGTCGTCATCGACGAGTACGGCGGCACGGCCGGCATCGTGACCATCGAGGACATCCTCGAGGAGATCGTCGGCGAGATCACCGACGAGTACGACCGCGAACTTCCGCCCGTGGAGGAGCTCGGCGACGACCGCTACCGCGTCACCGCCCGCCTCGACGTCACCGACCTCGGCGAGCTGTACGGCTTCGAGGCCTACGACGACGAGGACGTCGAGACGGTCGGCGGACTCCTCGCCAAGGCCCTGGGCCGCGTGCCCATCGCCGGGGCGTCGTCCGTGGTCGAACTCCCCGACGGCCGGGAGCTGCGCCTGACCGCAGAGGCCGCGGCCGGCCGTCGGAACAAGATCGTGACCGTGCTGGTGGAGCCGGTGGGCCGGGCCGAGCCCAAGGGCGACGGGGAGAAGAAGCCGGAGTGACCCCGCACGAGTTGCGCGCGTTCTGCCTGTCGTTCAACGCGGCGGTGGAGGACTTCCCCTTCAACCCGGAGACCTCCGTCTTCAAGGTCCACGGCAGGCTCTTCGCCCTGTCGAACCTCGATGCCCGCCCGCTGAAGGTCAACCTGAAGTGCGACCCGGAGGACGCGATCCGCCTGCGCACCGAGTACGAGGGCCTGATCGTCCCCGGCTACCACATGAACAAACGCCACTGGAACACGGTCGTCGTCGACGGCGAGCTCCCGGACCGCCTGGTCCGGGAGCTCATCGAGGACTCGTACGACCTGGTGGTGGCCGGTCTACCGCGAGCCGACCGCCTCCGCCTCGACCGCCCCTGAGACGGCCGTCCGGCGGCCGCGCAGCCCCGGGCCGACCAGCACCGCCGCCGCCAGGACGATCACCGCGTCCAGCGCCATCACCGTGTGGACGCCCGACAGCAGGTCGGAGGATGTCGCGTGGCCAGGACGCCCAGGAGCGCGATGCCGACGGTGACGCCCACCCGCTGAGTGGAGGTGACCAGGCCGGTGGCCAGGCCCTGTTCGTCGTCGGGGACACCGGAGGTGACCGTCAGCCCGTAGGAGATGATCGCGCCCAGGTGGCACATGCTCGCCGGCGAGACGGCGGCCGCGGCGAGCCACACCGACCAGGTGTGGGCGTTCAGGCCGAGCAGCGCGGCAATGAGCGCTCCCTGGCCGGTGAGGGAGCCGACCAGGGAGTGGCGGGCGCCGAAGCGGCCGATGAACTGCGTCGTCGACTTCTTCACCGACCCGCCTGTACCGGTCCCGCAGCAAGAGCTGGGTACGCAACGCGCGCACGATCGTCGCGCAGTTCCGGGCCGCGTGCTCCGCCTGCCCCTTCGACGAGGGGTTCCAGGCGGTGCCGGCCGAAGTGAAGGGCGCGAGCCCGGAGTTCACCGAGCTGTGGGAGCGGCGAAACATCGAGGACGCAGGCCAGATCCTCGTCCAGCGGCGTGTGCAGCACGATCGTCAGGTCGGGCCGCGCCGGCACCTGGGCGAACACCGCGGCGAAGCTGGAGTGGCGGCCTCGCCGGAGGGACGGCGCGGGGCGATGTACCCCGTTGCGGGGTTAGCGGGGCGGTTCTCCGTATGCTCGGGGCATGACCGACAGCAACGCGCTTGACCCCGAGGACCGCAAGATCGTCACCCTGGCCCGCGCGGCCCGGGCCCGCAACGGAGTGCCGGAGGGCGCGGCCGTGCGGGACGAGACGGGACGTACGTATGTCGCCGGGACCGTTGCCCTCGACTCGCTGAAGCTGAGTGCGTTGCAGACGGCGGTGGCGATGGCGGTGGCGTCCGGGGCGAAGTCGCTGGAGGCGGCGGCGGTCGTGAGCGAGGCCGAGGCGGTATCGGCCGAGGACCGGGCTGCCGTACGGGATTTGGGCGGGCCTGAGACGCCGGTACTGCTGGCCGGGCTCGACGGTGTCGTGCGGCTGAGGGTTTCGGCCGGCTGAGGGCACTGCTGCTCACGTAGGCCGGAATTCAGCCTTGCCGTCCCCCGCCCCTCGCGCATCAATGGAACCGTAGGTTCCGACGGACCGTCAGATTCCGCGCAGCGCAGTGTGCCCGCACCCACCTGCCCGCTGCACGGACCGTCGGCGCGCATCTCCCGTCCCTCCCCACATGGCATTCCCAGACACGGGAAGGGAGCCAAAGCCCATGAAAGGCATGCGAATCGGATCAGGTGCGGCACTGGCGGTCGGGGCCCTCGCGGTCGCCGGGCTCGCCCTCGCGCCCACCGCCGTCGCCGTCAGCCCCCAGTCGGCGGCGATCATCGCCGACTGCGGAAGTTTCGGCGGCGGCGAGGCCACGCTCACGGCGACGCAGGACGGCGCCGCCGCCACCCTCACCGTCAACTCCTCCGCGATCACCGCGCCGATCGCCCTGGCGCAGGACTCGATCCAGTCCACGCTCACCCTGGTGAAGGCCGGCGGCGGCACCACCGTCTTCACCGGCACGAAGAACCCGGCCATGGCCGCCGGGGACACCGTCACGGTCGGCCCGCTCGACGGCACCGTGGCCTCCGGCGACAGACTGGAGGCATACGGCGGCTCGCTGCAGATGACGGTCTTCGGGATCACCATCACGTGCACGGCGACCGGGCCGCAGTCACCGGGCCCGTTCGTGTTCGACTGAGGTTCGGCCGAGGCCGTCTCGGAGGCTCGTTTCGACTGAGGGCCGTGCGGGCCGGATGCCTACAGGGCGTCCGGTCCGCGCTCGCCCGTCCGGACCCGCACGACCGTCTCGACGGGCACCGCCCACACCTTGCCGTCGCCGATCTTCCCGGTCTGTGCGGCCTTCACGACCGCGTCGATGACGGCCTCCGCGTCGGCGTCCTCGACGACGACGTCGATACGGACCTTCGGCACGAGGTCGACCTGGTACTCTGCGCCGCGGTAGACCTCGGTGTGGCCGCGCTGGCGGCCGTAGCCGCTCGCCTCGGTCACGGTCAGACCGCGCACGCCGAGCTCCTGGAGCGCGGTCTTGACCTCGTCGAGGCGGTACGGCTTGATGATCGCGGTGATGAGCTTCATGCCTGGGTCTTGACCTTCTGGGCGGGGGAGACGACGGAGGACGAGCCGACCGGGGCGCCGTGCCCCAGGACCCCGTGATCGTAAGCGGTCTCGGCGTGCACCGTAAGGTCCAGGCCGGTGTGCTCCTGCTCCTCACTCGCGCGGAAGCCCGTCGTTCTGTCGATCAGCTTGCCGATGCCGTACGTCATGGCGAAGGCGTACACCGCCACGACCACCACGGCCAGCAGCTGCTTGCCCAGCGGGGCGAGCCCGCCGCCGTAGAGGAGGCCCTCCGTCCCGCCGGTCATCTCCTTGACCGCGAAGAGACCGATGAGCAGGGTGCCGATGATGCCGCCGACCAGGTGAACGCCGACGACGTCGAGCGAGTCGTCGTAGTTCAGCCTGAACTTCCAGCCGACCGCGTACGAGCAGACGACGCCGGCGGCGAGGCCGACGACCAGCGCCCCGAGCAGGGAGACCGTGCCGCAGGACGGGGTGATCGCGACGAGGCCCGCGACCGCGCCCGACGCGGCGCCCAGCGTCGTCGGGTGGCCGTCGCGCCTCTGCTCGACGAAGAGCCAGCCGAGCAGACCGGTGCAGCCGGCGGCGAGGGTGTTGAGGAAGGCGGCGGCCGCGAGGCCGCTCGCGCCGAGGGCCGAGCCCGCGTTGAAGCCGAACCAGCCGAACCAGAGCAGACCGGCGCCCAGCATCACCATCGGCAGGTTGTGCGGGCGCATCGCGTCCTTCTTGAAGCCCAGGCGCGGGCCGAGGACCAGGCAGAGGGCCAGGCCGGAGGCGCCGGAGGTGATCTCGACCGGCAGGCCGCCCGCGAAGTCCAGGGCACCGAGCCTGTCCAGGATCCAGCCGCCGGGGCCCCACACCCAGTGGGTGACGGGAACGTATACCAGCAGTACCCAGACGGGCACGAAGACCAGCCACGCCCCGAACTTCGCCCGGTCGGCGATCGCGCCGCTGATCAGCGCGGCGGTGATGATCGCGAAGGTGAGCTGGAAGGTGGCGAAGAGGAGGGTGGGGACGGTGCCGTGGACGCTGCCCGGGCCGAGGCCCGCCATGCCGGCGTGCTTCAGGCCGCCGATGAGGCCGCCCGCGATGTCGTCGCCGAAGGCGAGGGAGTAGCCACAGGCCAGCCACACCACGGTGACCAGGGCGATCGACACGAAGCTCATCATCAGCATGTTGAGGACGCTCTTCGTGCGCACCATGCCGCCGTAGAACAGGGCGAGGCCCGGGGTCATCAGCAGGACGAGGGCGGTCGCGGCGAGCAGCCAGGCGGTGTCGCCGGTGTCGAGGTGGGACGCGGCCAGGGTCACGGTCTCTCCAACGGTGTGGGGGCTCGTCAGAGGGTCACCGGCGTGCGTTTCCGGTTGCGTACGGGTGTGTTTCCGTGACGTTTCGTATTGCGTGGGGGTTTCCGGAGCCTCACCGGGCAGGGGCTGGGGCCGGCCGTGCGGAGGGGCTTTGGCGATCAGGGAGAATGGGCGCCATGAGCGTTCGTACCCAGTCATCCGAGCAGCCGGCCGATACCGTCCACCGCGCCGGCTTCGCCTGCTTCGTGGGCCGTCCCAACGCGGGCAAGTCCACCCTCACGAACGCTCTGGTCGGGCAGAAGGTGGCGATCACTTCGAACCGGCCGCAGACCACGCGGCACACCGTGCGGGGCATCGTGCACCGTCCGGACGCCCAGCTGATCCTGGTCGACACACCGGGACTGCACAAGCCGCGCACACTGCTGGGCGAGCGGCTCAACGACGTCGTACGGACGACGTGGGCGGAAGTCGACGTGATCGGCTTCTGTCTCCCCGCCGACCAGAAGATCGGCCCGGGCGACCGCTTCATCGCGAAGGAACTGGCGGGGATCAAGAAGACCCCGAAGGTCGCGATCGTCACGAAGACGGACCTGGTGGACTCCAAGTCCCTGGCCGAGCAGCTGATCGCGATCGACCAGCTGGGCAAGGAGCTGGGGATCACCTGGGCCGAGATCGTGCCGGTCTCGGCGACCGCGAACAAGCAGGTGGACCTGCTGGCCGACCTCCTGATCCCGCTGCTGCCCGAGGGCCCGGCGCTGTACCCCGAGGGCGACCTGACGGACGAGCCCGAGCAGGTCATGGTGGCCGAGCTGATCCGGGAGGCGGCGCTGGAAGGCGTCCGCGACGAACTCCCCCACTCGATCGCGGTGGTGGTCGAGGAGATGCTCCCCCGCGAGGACCGCCCGGCGGACAAGCCGCTGCTGGACATCCACGCCAATGTCTTCATCGAACGCCCCAGCCAGAAGGGCATCATCATCGGCCCCAAGGGCAAGCGCCTGAAGGAGGTCGGCATCAAGTCCCGCAAACAGATCGAGGCCCTCCTCGGAACGCCGGTCTTTTTGGACCTCCACGTGAAGGTGGCCAAGGACTGGCAGCGGGACCCGAAGCAGCTGCGCAGGCTGGGCTTCTGAGGTTTCGGGGGGTCAGGCCGCGCGGGGTGGGGGCGGTGCGGACGCGGCCAGTTGGCCGGTGGCTGTGAGGGCCAGGCGGGAGAACAGGGTGCCGGAGAAGCCGAACAGCAGGGCGATGGCCAGGGCGATCGGGCGTTCCGGGGCGCCCCAGGAGTTCTCCAGGAACACCTGCCCGAGGAGGTTCAGGATCGGCGAGCATGCGGACCAGCAGCAGGCCGCCGACGGCGGCGAGCGCACCGCCGACCGGCGCGAGCACCAGCACGCCCCAGGACGACGGCCGCTGCGAGCGCAACACCCCGATGACCGGGGACAGGAAGCCGCCCAGCGCGCCGAGGAGCATCGTCTGCCGGTGGTCCAGCACCGCGCCGATCAGCAGGATCGAACCGAGGCCGATCAGCGCCAGCCACAGCGCGATGCGCTGCTGCTCGTAGTCGCGTTCCGACGCGCTGTCCTCGAGGTCGTGGACGCGCTGGGCCGCGGCGAGCAGCAGGGCCCGGCCCTCGCGCGTGTCCGGATCGGCCGCGGACTCCGCGCCGAGCTTCGCGGCCAGCTCGGCGTCACCGGGGTCGGAGGAGGCGGCGAGCCGGAGCAGGAGCGACTGCCGCTGGGCGAGGACCTCCGTCGGGGGCTCGACGCCGAGGAGCCGGCGTTCCGCGGCGTGCAGGACCCGCCAGGCGGCGGCGAGTTTCGACAGCGGGATGACGATCACTCCGAAGTGGGACGTCAGCCGCCAGACCACGGTGCCGCCGCGCTCCAGGTCCTCCAGCCGGGTCGTGACCGCGGTGACGACCGCCTGCTCCGGGGACTTGTCGGCGCAGCCCGCGGCCACGATCCCGGCTATGGCCCGGCAGTCGCGCAGACGCGCCTGGAGCAGGCGGTAGCGCGGGGCGGCGATCAGGCCCCGGTTGGTGATGTAGACGATCAGCAGATAGCAGGCGCACACCAGTACCAGCCCCCGGCCGTCGCGCATCATGCCCTCCCCCACTCGTGCCGCGTCCGCGGATCATCTTCTCTCAACTCGTGGAATCCGTGGTGCAGTTGGCGGTCTTGTCTCCACGGACCGCATCCGGCGGGAGCTCGGCCACCGGCCGCAGTACTCCACCGTGTGGACCGGCCGCGGCACCGGAGCTTTGTCGTCACTCGACTCCGCGGATCCGGCCCAACGGCCGTCGTCATCTCCGGGCCCGCAGGACATCCCGGAACCAGCGGTACGACGCCTTGGGTGTCCTCTCCAGCGTCGTGCGGTCTACGTGCACCAGCCCGAACCGGCGCGCGTACCCTTCGGCCCACTCGAAGTTGTCCAGCAGCGACCACACGAAGTAGCCGCGCACGTCCACGCCTGCCTCCATCGCACGGTGCAGCGCCCGGATGTGGCCGTCGAGGTAGGCGATCCGGTCCTGGTCGTCGAGGCCTTCGTAGGAGCAGCCGTTCTCGGTGATGACGACGGGCGGGAGCCGGTCGCCGTACCGCTTCCGGAAGCCGGTGAGCAGCTCCGTCAGCCCCTCCGGCACCACGGGCCAGCCGAAGTCGGTGAGGGGGCGGCCCTCGATCTCCCGTACGGAGAAGGGGAGTTCCGCGGGCATCGTGATGCCGCCGAACTCGGTCTCCGTGCCCTGCGGGGCCCCCACCCGGGCCGGGGCGTAGTAGTTGATGCCGTACCAGTCGATCGGCTCGGCAATGATTTTCAGGTCGGACTCGACGTCCCCCGGCATCAACCCGCCGATTCCTTCGGGGTACTGGCCGAGGATCAGTGGCTCCGCGAACAGGCGGTTCAACAGGACGTCGTAGAACTTCGCAGCCTCCACGTCGGCCGGTTCGCGGGACGCCGGCCACGTCGGACCGTGCGAGTTGGCGATCCCGATGTCCGTGGCGCCGGCCGCGCGCAGCGCCCGCACCGCCAGACCGTGCGCCAGCAGCTGGTGGTGGGCGACCGGCAGCGCGTCGAACAACAGCTGCTTTCCGGGCGCATGCACGCCCAGCGCATGGCCCAACAGGGTGTGTTCCGCAGGCTCGTTGAGGGTGATCCACTTGGTCACGCGGTCGCCGAGGCGGCCGACGGTCACCGACACGTACTCGGCGAAACGCGACGCCGTGTCCCGGTCCAGCCAGTCCAGCTCCACCGGCAGATCCCAGTGGAACAGCGTCGGAACCGGCCGTACGCCCGCCGCGCACAGCTCGTCCACCAGACGGTCGTAGAAGTCGAGGCCGCCGGGGGAGTTCACCCGCGGCCAGGAGATCGAGAAGCGGTACGCGTCCACGCCCAGGTCGGCCAGAAGCGCCACGTCCTCGCGGTAGCGGTGGTAGTGGTCGCAGGCCACCGCCGCGGTCGAGCCGTCCTTCACCCGTCCCGGCTCGGCCGTGAACGCGTCCCACACGGACGCCGCGCGCTCGTGAGCCGCCCCCTCGATCTGATGGGCCGAGGTCGACACGCCCCACAGGAAGCCGGCCGGGAACTGAGGTATCGGGTTCGTCGCCATGCGCGGATCATCCGTACCGCCGGTAACAGAAGTCAACGCCCGGGCGGGAACTGGTGGTTACCCCGCTCCGGGCGAGCCACGGGGACGGCTCACGCCCCCTCCTTCAGCACCTTCGAGATCAGCTTCCGCTGCTCCTCGGTGAGCCGGGGATCCGCTGCGTACACGGTCTTCCCGTCCACCGTGATCTCGTAGCTGAAGCCGTCCGGAACCCCGATCGGCGGCGTGCCCTGGCCGGCGGCCAGCGCCTTCTCGGCCAGGGCCTGCCACTCGTGCGCGTCGGGCCGCCCCGAGGTGTCCACCTCGGCACGGCGCTCGATGCCCGCGAAACCGCCTGTGCGCCTCACCTGAATACGCATGGGTCCCTGTCTAGTACGGAACTACAGCGTGCGCACCCCGACCCGCTCCCAGGCCTTCCGCACGGCCTCCAGCTCCTCGCCGTCGCCGTATCGCGACCGCGCCGCGGAGACGGTGAGCGTGGCGAAGTCCGCGAACAGCGCGTCCTGCTTCAGGCGGCCGCTCGTCAGAACGTCGTACCAGACCTGCCCGGCCCGTTCCCAGGCGTGTCCGCCGAGGGCGGTGGCGGCCAGGTAGAAGGCGTGGTTGGGGATGCCGGAGTTGATGTGTACACCGCCGTTGTCACGGCCGGTGCGGACGTAGTCGTCCATCGTCGCCGGCTGCGGGTCCTTGCCGAGGACGTCGTCGTCGTACGCCGTGCCCGGCTCCTTCATCGAGCGCAGCGCCTTGCCGGTCACGCGCGGGGCGAGCAGCCCGGCGCCGATCAGCCAGTCGGCCTCGGCGGCGGTCTGGCCGAGCGTGTACTGCTTGATCAGCGAGCCGAAGACGTCGGAGACCGACTCGTTGAGGGCGCCGGACTGACCGAAGTAGGTCAGGTTGGCGGTGTACTGGGTGACGCCGTGGGTCAGCTCGTGGCCGATGACGTCGATCGGGATGGTGAAGTCGAGGAAGATCTCGCCGTCGCCGTCGCCGAACACCATCTGCTCGCCGTTCCAGAAGGCGTTGTTGTACTGCTCGTCGTAGTGGACGCTGGCGTCCAGCGGCAGACCGCTGCCGTCGATCGAGTCGCGCTCGTACGCCTTCAGGTACAGCTCGAAGGTGGCGCCGAGGCCGTCGTAGGCGCGGTTGACCGTGGCGTCCTTGCTCTCCTTGTCGCCCTCGCCGCGGACCTTCTTGCCGGGCAGGTCCGTGCCGTGCCGGACGTCGTTGATGGTGCGGTGCGGCTTCCCGGGCTCGGCGGCCGCGGGCGGGGCGACGCTCGGGGCACCGATGACCGTGGTCAGGCGGCGGTGGGTGCGCTCGTAGGCGTCGCGCTCCAGGGTGCGGCGAGCGGGACCGGCGAGCGCGGGGTCGTCCTGCCGCGCGAGGCGGTCGAGGACGTGGGGCGGCACGATCGTGCAGAAAACGGGCTTGAAGCCCCCGTTGGTGGTCATGCCCGGCACCCTTGCACTGAGTTATGCCACTGTCACTACCCGCAACCATGATTGGTGAAATATCGGGGCAAGGGGACCATTGTTCCGTGGGGAAGTGATACGGAGGGGAGTGCGGCGTGATATGCAGCACTTTTTGTCCTGTTTGTCCCTCTGGTTTCGCATACTGGAACGGGCCCGCACATCCGGCGCGGCTCGGCTAGGCTGCGGAGCATCATGCGTTTCGGGCTGCTTCTCCTTAGCTGCCGCGGCGAGGGCCTGTAGTCGAGGCCGACCCCCTCCCCGCGGAGTTTGGCGTTGCGCCGTCGGCCGTCCTTCCGGACCCGCGGACCCGCGGACTTTACGAGGAGCCCACGCAATCATGGCGAACCGCCAGCAGCCCAGTTCCATGCCCATCCACAAGTACGGCCAGTACGAGCAGGTCGACATCCCGGACCGCACCTGGCCGAACAACCGGATCACCGTCGCCCCCCGCTGGCTCTCCACCGACCTGCGGGACGGCAACCAGGCCCTGATCGACCCGATGTCGCCCGCCCGCAAGCGCGCGATGTTCGACCTGCTGGTCAGGATGGGCTACAAGGAGATCGAGGTCGGCTTCCCGGCCTCCGGTCAGACCGACTACGACTTCGTGCGCTCGATCATCGAGGAAGAGGGCGCGATCCCGGACGACGTGACGATCTCCGTCCTGACGCAGGCCCGCGAGGACCTGATCGAGCGGACGGTGGAGTCCCTCAAGGGCGCCAAGCGCGCCACCGTCCACCTGTACAACGCCACCGCCCCGGTCTTCCGCCGGGTGGTCTTCCGCGGCTCCAAGGACGACATCAAGCAGATCGCCGTCGACGGCACCCGCCTGGTGATGGAGTACGCCGAGAAGCTGCTGGGCCCGGAGACCGAGTTCGGCTACCAGTACAGCCCCGAGATCTTCACCGACACCGAGCTGGACTTCGCGCTGGAGGTCTGCGAGTCGGTGATGGACGTCTGGCAGCCCGGCCCGGACCGCGAAATCATCCTCAACCTGCCCGCCACGGTGGAGCGTTCGACCCCGTCCACGCACGCCGACCGCTTCGAGTGGATGCACCGCAACCTGTCGCGGCGCGAGTTCGTCTGCCTGTCCGCCCACCCGCACAACGACCGCGGTACGGCCGTCGCCGCCGCCGAACTGGCGCTGATGGCCGGCGCCGACCGCGTCGAGGGCTGCCTGTTCGGCCAGGGCGAGCGCACCGGAAACGTCGACCTGGTCACCCTGGGCATGAACCTGTTCTCCCAGGGCGTCGACCCGCAGATCGACTTCTCCGACATCGACGAGATCCGTCGTACGTGGGAGTACTGCAACCAGATGGAGGTCCACCCGCGCCACCCGTACGTGGGCGACCTGGTCTACACGTCCTTCTCCGGCTCCCATCAGGACGCCATCAAGAAGGGCTTCGACGCCATGGAGGCCGACGCCAAGGCCAAGGGCGTCACGGTCGACGACCTCGAGTGGGCGGTGCCGTACCTGCCGATCGACCCCAAGGACGTCGGCCGGTCCTACGAGGCCGTCATCCGCGTCAACTCGCAGTCCGGCAAGGGCGGTGTCGCGTACGTCCTGAAGAACGAGCACAAGCTGGAGCTGCCGCGCCGGATGCAGATCGAGTTCTCGAAGATCATCCAGGCGAAGACGGACGCCGAGGGCGGCGAGGTCACGCCGAAGGACATCTGGGAGGTCTTCCAGGACGAGTACCTGCCGAACCCCGACAACCCCTGGGGCCGCATCCAGGTGAAGACGGGCCAGTCGACCACCGACACCGACGGCGTGGACACCCTCACCGTCGAGGCCACGGTCGACGGCGAGGACACCGTCCTGACCGGCTCCGGCAACGGTCCGATCTCGGCCTTCTTCGACGCCCTGCACTCCATCGGCATCGACGTACGCCTGCTGGACTACCAGGAGCACACGATGAGCGAGGGTGCCTCCGCGCAGGCCGCCTCCTACATCGAATGTGCCATCGAGGACAAGGTCCTGTGGGGGATCGGTATCGATGCGAACACGACACGTGCATCGCTGAAGGCGGTCGTCTCGGCGGTCAACCGGGCGGCTCGCTGACCCCTCTGACCGGCCGTTTCGGGTCCCGTCCGCCGACTTCCGGCGGGCGGGACCCCGTCGTATACCGGCCAAGAGCCCGCGCAGGTCACGGAAAGGTCTCGTCCGGGGTACTGACGACGCCTCACCGATGTGGCTAACATCACGCCAGCGCGGCGATGGTGCCGCGGCGGTTACGGAGGTGCGACGTGCTGCCTGGACGGGGACGAAACGGCCGTGCTGCCCGACGTGCGCGCATACTGGGCACCCGGACCGCGTGGACGGCCGTCGGCGACGGCGAGTTCTTCTGCCCCGGCTGCGGCGGCGACCGCAACTACCAGCGCCTCAGCGGCCGCCGGCGCTTCACCGTCCTCGGCGTGCCGCTGCTGCCGCGCGGGGTGACCGGGCCGGTCGTCGAGTGCGCCGCCTGCCGCCACCACTTCGGCACCGACGTCCTCGACCACCCGACCACCACCCGCTTCTCCGCGATGCTCCGCGACGCCGTGCACACCGTCGCCCTGGCGGTACTGGCGGCGGGCGGCACCTGCTCCCGTACGTCCCTGGAGACCGCCGCGGCCACGGTCCGCGCGGCCGGCTTCGACGACTGCACCGAGGAGCAGCTGGCCGCCCTGGTCGAGGCGCTGGCCGCGGACACCGGGCGGGTCTACGACCAGCCGTGCAGCACGGGCCTGGCCATAGAGCTCCACGAGGCCCTCGACCCGCTGGCCCCGCACCTCGCCCCCGTCGGCCGCGAATCGATCCTCCTCCAGGCCGCCCGCATCGCCCTGGCCGACGGCCCCTACACCCCCGCCGAGCGCGACGCCCTCACCACGGTCGGGGCGGCCCTGACCATCTGCACGGACGACGTGACCCGGTTGCTGGCGGCGGCACGGACGCCGTCGTGACCGTCGGCGTGACCCGACTGCCGGTGGCGGCGCGACGCCGTCTTGACCGCCGACGCGTCCGCGGTGCCCGTCGGCGCGCCGCCGTCACGACCGCACCCGTCACCGCGGCGTACGAATCGACACCGGTGACAGCGGGGACCGTGGGACCAAACCGGCCCGCCCACCCTTCGAGGGAGAGGAATGACCCCCTGAGTCCGAACCGCATCCTCCTCGTCGCCGCGGTGCTCCTCACCCCGCTCACCGTCACCACGACCCCCGCCTCCGCTTCCGCCGGGCCGGGCTGCACCTCCTCCGTCCCGTACGTCTCGGGCGAGGGCGGCTACGACACGTACCGCATCCCCGCCGCGATCACCACCCGCAGGGGCACCGTGCTCGCCTTCGCCGAGGGGCGGCACGACGGTGCTGGGGACACCGGGCACATCGACGTCGTCCTCAGGCGGTCCACCGACGGCGGCTGCACCTGGGGCCCGCTCGAGGTCGCCGCCGCGGGCGACGGGGACACCCGGGGCAACCCGGCGCCCGTGGTCGATCCGCGCAGCGGCGCGGTCGTGCTGGTGACCTCCTACAACGGCGGCGGGGTGACCGAGGCGCAGATCATGCGCGGCGAGGTCACGCCCGGGCAGAGCCGGCGGGTGTTCGTGCAGCGCAGCCGGGACGACGGGCGTCACTTCACGGCGCCGCGCGACATCACCGACGAGGTGAAGCCGGAGGACTGGCGGTGGTACGCCACCGGGCCCGGGCACGCCGTCGCGCTCACCCGGGGCCCGCACGCGGGCCGGCTGGTCGTCCCGGCCGACCACTCGGCCGCCCCGCCCGCCGGGTCCTCCGACACCGGCCAGGAGGCCAGTTACTACGGCGCCCATGCGATCTACAGCGACGACGGCGGCCGTATCTGGCACCTCGGCTACGTCGACGACACCTACGACGGCGTGGACAACGCCAACGAGTCCACCGCCGCCCAGCTCCCCGACGGCCGTCTCTACGTCGGCTCCCGCGACCAGAACGGCACCAGCCCCGGCAACCGCCTCGACAGCTACTCCGGCGACGGCGGCGAGACCCTCGACCGCCCCTACGCGGTGCAGCCCACCCTGAACGACGTGCCGGTGGTCGAGGGAAGCGTCCTGCAACTGCGCGGCCCCGGCGCCCCACTGCTGTTCTCCGCGCCGTCCGTGCCCACCGCCCGCAGGGCCATGGCGGTCTGGCGCAGCACGGACGGCGGGCAGACCTTCGACAGGGCGCTCACGCTGTCCCAGCAGCCGGCCGCCTACTCCGACCTCGTACCGGTGAACCACCACACCGTCGGCATCCTCTACGAGACCGGGGTGAGGGGACCGTACGAGACGATCGGGTTCCGGCGGCTGCCGGCGGACGAGCTCTGGACGCGACCTCTGGGCGTGACCTCCAGAGGCGACCTCTGGACGCGACCCTCTAGAGCAGCCCGGCCCCGGCCAGGAACTTCCCCACCCGCTCCACCTCCTCCGGCGACAGCGGGACCTGCGGCTCCGCCGTGACCGGGCAGTCGATGACGCCCCGCAGGTGCAGCGCCGCCTTGAACGCGCCCAGCGCCGAGGAGCTGCCCCCCATCCGTGCGGGGTCGCCGACGCCCACCATGCCGAACAGGGCGCACAGGCGTTCCTGTTCGGCCCGGGCGCCGTCCCAGTCGCCCGCCCGGCACAGGCGGTAGAGGCGGACGTAGCCGTGCGGGTCGACGTTGGCCAGGCCGGGCACCGCTCCGTCGGCGCCCAGCGCGAGGGCGGCGTCGACGACCAGCTCGGAGCCGGTGAGCACGCTGAAGCCGGTGGTGTCGGGGCGGGTCCGGGCCCCGGTGACGACCTCCCGGAAGCCGCCCAGGTCTCCGCTGGAGTCCTTCAGCCCGGCCAGTACCCTGTCGGCGGCGAGTTCCAGGACCAGGCCGGCGGGGAGCTTGCTGTGCACGGAGACGGGGATGTCGTAGGCGAGCACCGGGACCGGGCAGGCGGCGGCGACTTGGCGGTAGTGGCGGGCGATCTCCGCCGGGTGGGTGCGGGTGTAGAAGGGGGCGGTGACGACGACCGCCTGCGCGCCCGCCGACGTGACGGAGGCGACGTGGTCGAGGACGCGGGGCGTCGTCATGTCGATCGCCCCGGCCAGCACGGGAAGCTGACCGCCCAGGTGGGCGACCACCGTCTCCACGACGAGCCTGCGCTGCCGGTCCGTCAGGTATGCGGCCTCCGACGTCGAGCCGAGCACGAACAGGCCGTGCACGCCGCCCTCCACCAAGTGGTCGACGAGCCTGAGGAGCGAGGGAACGTCCAGCTCGCGTTCCGGCGTCAGGGGGGTGCAGACGGGCGGGACGACACCGGTCAGCGGGGCGGGGAAGGTCATGAAGGCTCCCTTGGACGGCTCTGGCGTACGAGGTCGCGGGTCGACAGGTCCTCCTCCACAGGATGGTGGCACCGGTAGAGGTGTCCCGGGGTCGACGCGGCCGAGAAGTCGGGTACAACCGAAGCGCAGACGTCGTCCGCTTTCCAGCAGCGCGTCCGGAACGGGCACCCGCTCGGCGGCCGCGTCGCCGAGGGCACCGGCCCGACCAGCGGAATGGGGTCGATCGGGTCCAGCAGGCCCGGGGTGGCGGAGAACAGGGCGCGGGTGTACGGGTGCCGGGCGCGGTCGGTGATCCGGTCGGCCGGCGCCTCCTCGACGATCCGGCCCAGGTACATGGTGATCACGCGGTCGCTCATCCGCCGTACTGTCTGGATGTCGTGCGAGACGAAGACCAGGGCCAGGCCCAGGCGCTCCTTCAGGTCCAGCAGGAGATTGAGGATCTGGGCCCGTACGGACACGTCCAGGGCGCTCGTCGGCTCGTCGGCGACCACCAGGTCGGGGTCGAGGGCCAGGGCGCGGGCGATGGCGACCCGCTGCCGCTGGCCGCCGGAGAGCTGGCCGGGCAGGCCGTCGGCGAGGGCCCGGGGCAGGCCGACGAGGGTCATCAACTCGCGTACCCGGTCCTCCCGTTGGGCGGGTGTACCGCTCCTGTGCACGTCGAGGGGGTCGCGCAGGATCTGCCGGACGGTGAGCCGCCGGTTCAGGGCCGTCGACGGGTCCTGAAAGATCATGCCGGTGCTGCGGCCGACGGCCGCCCGGCGTTCGGCGGCCGGTATCGCCCACAGGTCGCGGCCCTTGAAGAGCACCGTGCCGAAGGTCGGTCTCTGCACGCCCACCAGCACCTTCGCCAGCGTCGATTTGCCGCAGCCCGATTCGCCGACCACACCCACGGTCTCGCCCGGCGCCACGGCGAGGTCGGCACCGGTCAGGGCGTACACCCTGTCCCGGGTGAACAGGCCGCCGCTGCGGGCCCTGTGGACGACGTGCGCGCCGGACAGCTCGACGAGCGGACTCGCGCCGGCGGCTGAGACGGGTACGGTCACTTGACGGCCTCGCTCTCCGTGGTCACCAGGTCGACGGCCGGGTGGTGGCAGGCGGCCGTGTGCGTACGGCTGCCCAGCAGGGCGGGGGCGGTGCTCCGGCAGATCTCGCTCGCCAGCGGACACCGGTCGGCGAACCGGCACCCGGCCGGGAAGTCCGCGGGCGAGGGCACGACCCCCTTGATCTGCGTCATCCGGGCGGCCGCCGACTCGAGCGACAGCACGCTGCCGAGCAGCCCGCGCGTGTAGTGGTGGGCCGGCGCCTCCACCAGGTCCGCGGTCACGCCCGTCTCCACGATCTGCCCGCCGTACATCACGACCACCCGGTCCGTGACGTCCGCGACCAGGGCCAGGTCGTGCGAGACGAGGACGAGCGCGAAGCCCAGCTCCTCCCGCAGCCTCAGCAGCAGCTCGATGACCTGCGCCTGCACGGTGACGTCCAGGGCCGTCGTCGGCTCGTCGGCGACGATCAGCTTGGGCTCGCGGGACAGCGCCATGGCGATCAGCACGCGCTGACGCTGGCCGCCGGAGAGCTCGTGCGGGTAGCTGCGCAGGGTGCGTGCAGGGTCGAGGCCGACCATCGTCAGCAGCTCGGCCGGGCTGCGGCGGCCTCCGCGCCGTACGACCTGCTTCAGCTGGGCCCGGATCGTCATCGCCGGGTTCAGGGAGGACAGGGCGTCCTGGTAGATCATCGCCATCTCGTGGCCGAGCAGCCTGCGGCGCGCCCGCATGGGCTCGGCCAGCAACTCGCGCCGGCCGAAGCGCACCTGGCCGCGCACCCGGGCGCCCTTCGGCTCCAGACCCATGATCGCCAGCGCGGTCAGCGACTTGCCGCAGCCCGACTCGCCGACCAGGCCCAGGACCTCACCCGGGTGCACCTCGAAGCTGATGCCGTCGACGATGTCCACGCCGCCGTGCCGGCCCTCGAACCGGATGGCGAGGTTCTCGACGGCGAGCACCGGCTGCCCGCCGGGAAGCGGACGGGCACGGGAGCGCAGCCGCCGGGCGGCCTTGGTCAGGCCGGGCAGTTGCAGGACCTCGCCGCTTCCGGGCTCCGGCGTCTCCAGGCGGTCCTCGCGTACGTCGACGTCGCGCGCCGCCGGAGCCGCCCACGCATCCGACACGCCCTCGGACAGGATGTTCAGCGACAGGACGGTGACCAGCATCAGCAGTCCCGGGAAGACGGTCGCCCACCAGCCGCCGGTGAGCACCATGTTCTTGCCGTCCGCGATGACGCTGCCCCAGGACGGGTCCGGCGGCCGGACACCCGCGCCGATGAAGGACAGCGACGCCTCGAAGACGATCGCCTCGGCGACCTGGACGGTGCAGAACACCAGCACCGGGGCGGCGCAGTTGATCGCCACGTGTTTCAGCACGATGTGGGGCGTGCGGGCGCCGATGACCGATTCCGCGGTCACGTAGTCCTCGCCGTACTGGTCCAGGACGTTGGCCCGGACGACCCTGGCGACCGGCGGGGTGAACAGGAACGCGATCGCGCAGATCAGCACCGTGATCCCGCCACCGAACACGGCGACCAGCACGGCGGCCAGCGCGATGCCGGGGAAGGCCATCACCACGTCCAGGCAGCGCATGAGCGTCTCGTCGACGCCTTTGCGGGAGGTGGCCGCGACCGCCCCGACGACCGCCCCCACCACCAGGGCGAGCGCGGTCGCCCCGAGCCCGATCGCGAGGGACCAGCGGGCCCCGTACATCAGCCGGCTGAGGATGTCCCGGCCGAGGCTGTCCTGGCCCATCCAGTGCGCGGCGGACGGGTGCCCGGTGCCGTCGACCGGCGGCTGCTGGTCGAGCGGGTCGTCCGGCGCCAGCAGGGGAGCGAGCAGCGCCGTCAGCACGACGAAGGCGAGGAAGCAGACCGCGGCCTTCGACAGCAGCGGCAGCCGGCGCCAGGCGCGCAGCCGGACACCGGGCCGGGTCAGGGCCTCGGCGAGGCCCTTGCGCGTGAACATCAGGCCGAACATCAGGTCGCTTCCCTCAGTCGCGGGTTGACCAGCAGGTAGAGAACGTCGATGACGAGATTGACGACGACGAAGCCGGTGGCCGTGGTCAGGACGACGCCCTGGACGACGGCCGGGTCGCCGTTCTTCACGGCGTCGATCATCAGCTCGCCCATGCCGGGCAGGGAGAAGATCGTCTCGATGACGACCGCGCCGCCGAGCAGATAGCCGACGCGCAGGCCCAGCACGGTCAGCGGGTTGATGAGCGCGTTGCGCAGCACATTGCGCCCCACCACCACCCGCGGCGGCAGCCCGCTCCCGATCGCCGTCCGTACGTAGTCCTTGTCCAGCTCCTCCACCACCGCCGTCCGCACGATCCGCGTCAGCTGCGCCGCCACCGGCAACGACAGGGCGAACGCCGGCAGGGTCATCGTCTTCAGCCAGCCGGTGAAGGAGTCCGCCGGGTTGATGTAGCCGCCGGTCGGGAACCAGCCCCGGTCGACCGCCAGGTACTGGATCATCAGCAGCGCCAGCCAGAAGCCGGGCGCGGCGACCCCGGTCAGTGAGACCACCCGGATGACCTGGTCGGGCAGCCGGTCCCGGTGGATCGCGGCGGTCACCCCGCCGACCAGCGACAGCACCACCGCGATGGCCAGCCCGAGGAAGGTGAGCTGGAGGGTGAGGGGCAGCGCCGTGGTGACCTGGTCGACGACCGGCGCGCGGGTCAGGGCGCTGGTGCCCATGTCGCCGTGGAGCAGGTCGCCGACGAAGTGGACGTAGCGGACCGGGAGCGGGTCGAGCAGGCCGTTGTGCTCCCGGAAGTCGTGCAGCTGCTGCGGCGTCGGGTTGGCGCCCTGGAAGAACGCGGACGCCGGGTCGACGTCCGAGAACCGCATCACCAGGAACACGAACAGCACGATGCCGAGCATCAGCGGCACGAGCAGGGCGATACGGCGGAGCAGGATGCGGACGACGGCGACCACGGGCTCGACTCCCCTCGGACTAGACCCACTTGGCCTGGAGGAGGTTGATGCCGGGGTAGGGCTGGGCCCTTATGCCCGTGAGCTTCCTCGGGTCCCAGGCCGTCATCAGCTCGTTGTGGACGACCGGGTAGAGCACGGCCTGCTCGGCGACGACGTCGATGTAGTCCTGGATCATCGCCTTCTTCCGGTCCGGGTCCGGCTCCCGGGTCGCCCGGTCCATGTCCTGGAAGAGCTTCTTGGCCACGGGGTTGCCGGCCCAGCGGGTGTACTGCATCCACAGGTTGGCGGGGCCGTAGTTGTAGTGCATGATCAGGTCGGCGTCGAGGCCGAACTGGTTGGGGTTGGAGGCGGCGGCGACGACCTGGTAGTCCTGCTTCTGGTCCATCTTCGTGAAGACGGCTGTGGTCTCCTGCGGCGAGAGTGTCGTCTCCACGCCGATCGCGTCCCAGGAGGACTTGATGGTCGGCAGGCAGTCGACGATCCAACTCACGTTGACGGCAAGGATGTCGATTTTCAGGTTCTGCACCCCGGCGGCCCTCAGCAGCGCCTTCGCCTTCTCGGGGTCGTAGTCGTAGACCGTCCTGGCCCGGCGGTAGGCGGGGTTGGCCTCGTTGAGGAAGGACGACGACGGCTTCCCGTGCCCCTTGAGCGCCACCTCGACCATTTTGTCGGTGTCGATGGCGTAGTGCAGCGCCTGCCGGACGCGCACGTCGTCGAAGGGCTTGTGCTTGGTGTTGAACATCAGGAACAGGTTGTTCATCCCGGCTCCGCCCGCGACCGTCAGCCCGCTGTGCTTGAGCCGGTCGATGTTGGCGTAGGGGATGTTGTCGGCGATCTGCGCGCCCGCGTTGCTGCCCGAGATCTTCGCGACGCGCGGTGCCGCGTCGACGATCGTCAGCCAGTTCATGCGCTTGAAAGCGGGCTTGCGCGGCCCGTTGTAGTCGGCGAACGCCTCGAAGGTGGTGTTGGACTTCGGGTGGTGGGCGGTCTGCCGGTACGGCCCCGAGCCGATCGCGAGACCCTTGATCGCGTCGTCCCAGGCGCCGGGCCGGGAGAAGACGTGCTTCGGCATGATCTTCGCCAGGGTGAGCCGCGAAACGCCTTCCGGGAAGGGGAACTTCAGCACCAGCTCGACGTTCTGCGCATCGATCTTCCGGACTTCCTTCAGCCAGCTCGCGAAGAAGCCCTTGGCGAGGGTCTGGGTGTTCGGGTCCAGGATCCGGTCGAAGACGAAGACGACGTCGTCGGCGGTGACGGGCGTGCCGTCGTGGAACTTCGCGCCCGGGCGCAGCGTGAACTTCCAGGATGTGCTGTTCAGATCCTTCGGCACCTGCGTCCCGAGCGCCGCGTACGGCTCCCGCGAGATCGGGTCGGTGTCGAGCAGGCCCTCGTAGATGTGGTTGTTGGCGGCCATGCAGAACGCGGACGCCGTCTGTGTCGGATCCCAGCTGCCGTCGTTGCCGTAGCCGATGACCGCGGTCAGCGTGCGATCGCTGCCGCTGCCCCCGCCGCCGGTGTCGTTGGTGGACTCCGGCCCGGACGAGCAGGCCGACAGCGACGAGGAGAGGGCGGCGGCCGCGCCCAGCGCGCCGGTGTACTTCAGGAACGACCGGCGGTGCAGCGCCGGCACGTCGTGGGTCACGTCGCGCACGGTTCCTCCAGCGAAGGTGGTCTGAGGTGAAGGCTTCTGACAGGGCTCGAGGATGGTGAGATTTGGGGATATTTGGGGAGATACGACGTCCTACGTCATAGGCGGCAGCGTGACCATAAGAGGGGGCGTGGGGGCGGTCAAGGGCTCGCGCACGAATGGCGTAGCCGTCAGAGGTGCGACCAATGACGCCGTGAAATACGGGTAGTTGGCGTTTTATCCGTCCGGAGATGGGACGTCCGACGTCCGCGCGCGTACGATGCGGCGCATGTCTGAGGAGCCCGGGGACCGGCGCAGGACCGAGCGGCGCGTGAGCAGCCGGATCCAGCGCGAGGTCATGCAGCTCATCCTCGATCGCAAACTTCGGCCCGGTGCGTCGCTGCCCACCGAGTCGGAGCTGATGGAGGATCTCGGGGTGAGCCGGAACTCCGTCCGCGAGGCGCTCAAGGCGTTGCAGGCGCTCGACATCGTGGAGATCAGACACGGATACGGGACGTATGTCGGGCAGGCGTCGCTGACCCCGTTCGTCGACGGGCTCACCTTCCGCACGCTCACCCGGCCGGACGACGAGATGGGCGCGCTGAACGAGATCCTCCAGGTCCGCGAAGTGCTGGAGAAGGGCCTGATCCGGCGGGTCGCCACGACACTCTCGAAGCCGGAGCTGGACCGCCTGGAGGCGGTGGTGGAGAGGATGGAGGAGGCAGGCGCCGAGGGCCAATCCTTCCCGGAACTCGACCGCGAGTTCCACGAGTTGCTGTACGGCTCGCTGGGCAACGCGCTCGTGCCGCAGCTGCTGAGCGCGTTCTGGACGGTGTTCCGCCGGGTCGCCCGGGCCCGCGACTGGACGGACGGCACGACCCCGGAACTGACGGCCCGCCGCCACCGCGACATCGTAACGGCCCTGCGGGCCCGTGATGTGGAGGGCGCGGAGCGGGCGATGGCGGACCATTTCCGGGGGATCGAGGCGCGGGCGGCGCGGGAGTTCGGGAAGGCGCTGGACCCGTGACGATCCGCTGCCCGCGAAACCGCAGGCTCGCGCCGGGCCGACGACTGACACTGGACCGATGACCGACCCCGACCCGAAGGCTGCTGGGCGCTGCACCTGGGCCCCCGGCACCCCCGGTGTCCTGCGGCTGCCGTCCGGTCGGCTTGTGCGCGGCCGGGCGTTGCGCCGGCCGCTGCCGGACGGGCCGGCCCCCATGTACGCCGTGTACCTCCTCGGCAAGCAACCGCCGGAGGTCCCCTGGGAGTCCGACTGGTTGCGCTGGCCGGACTTCCGGCTGCCCGGCCACCGTACCGAGGCGCGACGGCTGTTCACCGAGGCGTGGGTCCGCGCAGCGAGCGAACGCGTCGAGCTCGTCTGCGGCGGCGGCCGCGGCCGTACCGGCACGGCGCTGGCCTGCCTCGCCGTGCTGGACGGCGTACCGCCGCGGGAGGCCGTGGAGTTCGTCCGCGCCCACTACGACCGACACGCCGTGGAAACCCCTGGCAGCGGCGTTACGTACGGCACTTCACCGTATGAGCGGCGGACCGCACGGCCCCGGCACCACCCCGAGCCTCACAACCCCAACGTCATGATGAGCCGGTCCTCGTCCGCGCCGAAGTAGTCCTTGCGTACCCCCTCGTCGGACGAGAAGCCCAGGGAGCGGTACAGCATGATCGCGGCGGCGTTCGCCGGCTCCACCGTCAGGCGGACCTCGCGGACCTTCTCGGCGCGCAGGCGGCGCAGTACCTCGAGCATCAGGCGACGGCCCAGCCCCCGGCCCCGCTGGTCGCGGGTGACGCCGAGGCTGACGATCCAACTCCGGTACCCGTCCGACGTCGTGACGAACAGGACGTAGCCATGCAGCCGATCTCCGTCGTCCAGGACGAGCAGACGGTCTGCGTGCAGGTCGAACAGCTGGCGCAGCACGAAGTAGGGGTACGGCTCGTCCGGAAAGGCCTCCCTGTCGACCCGGACCAGTTCTGGCAGATCCTCCTCCGTGACCCCCCTCGTCGTCAGCGGCCGGTCGACGAACGCCCGGTCGCGGAACAGCGCCGGGCCGGTGTGGCCGCCGTGCGAAGGGAAACGTTCCTCTGGAAGAGCAGTCATGCCGCCCCCTGCGGGAAGGAGTCAAGGACACGTTGACACCCGTTCGGGTGGTACGGGTGGGACGCGCGCTGTCTGTCGTTCGGGTGTGTTCGACAGAGTTCCGACCATCTTGAGCGGGATGATCTGGCCGTTCAAGGCCGGATCAGGCCCAAAAGGTCATTCGCCACGATGCGCCCTCGATGCGCCCCACGTGACGTAATTGTTCTGTGACTTGGTGCAAGGGGGATCCGCCGGAGTCCCCGGCGTTGGTACCGTAAGGGAATGACCTTCAGATCGCCGGGGGATGCACAGCTGAATGCAGACGTATCCTGGGCTGCATTCGACCCGATCGCCTACGTTGATCACAATTACCGCGACTTACAGGCAGAGGACGCGGAGATCCTTCATATCGTACGCGATCATTTCGGCGATCATTTCAGAGAGCGTGCCGTCACCGGACCGGTTTCGGGCATCGACGTGGGTGCCGGCGCGAACCTCTACCCCGCACTGGCCATGCTGCCCTGGTGCGACGAGATCACCCTCTTCGAGCGCTCACCCGCGAATGTGCGCTACCTCCGCAGCCAGGTCGGCTCCTACGACGACAACTGGGACCAGTTCTGGCGCGTCCTGTGCAAGAACGAGGCGTACGGCGCCCTCGACATGGACCCAAGGGCCAAGTTCCGCAAGGCCGTTCAGGTCGAGCCGGGCAACCTCTTCGACCTGGTGCGGTACGAGGGGCGGTGGTCCATGGGGACCATGTTCTTCGTCGCGGAGTCGATGACCACCTCGCACGAGGAGTTCAAGCGGGGCGTCGAGTGCTTCCTGCGCGCCCTGGCCCCCGGTGCGCCCTTCGCCGCCGCCTTCATGGAACATTCGAAGGGCTATCACGCGGGTGAGCATTTCTTCCCCGCGTGCGACGTGGGAGAGTCGGAGGTGTACGAGAGCCTCGAGTCTTTCGTGGGTGAGCTCAAGACCACACGCCTCAAGGCTTCGGCCTCGGTGCGCGAAGGCTATTCGGGAATGATCGTCGCCTATGGCCGGCGGAATTCGGAGTCCGATATTCCGACCGGTTGAGGACCGAATCTTCACAACAGAAGAGGGCTCTTCCTCAAATAACGGCAGCGCGGCCTGCGTGAGGGGCATGGGATGCAGATCAAGCCACGCCAGCATCTGCTGGACATCTGGCAGGCGATCGCCCGCCACTCGTTCGACGGTGGAGAGTGGGCATGGGGTAATTGGGGCGGAGAAAGCAGTGTCGCCGACGCGGAGCGGCTGCTCTGCCTCCTGTACCCGGCCACGGAGATCCCGGCCTTCCGCCTGGACGACCCGGACACCACACAGGAGGACGTGCAGAAGTCGCTGAGGAAGGCCGGCGGGCGGCTGGAGATCCCCGCGAACCTCGTCACGGCCGCCGCCCGCTTCATGCGCACGCACACCGGCGACGACAAGAGACCCACGTTCGCCGGTGGCTACTACTTCCTGTCCGGGGACCAGGATCAGGACCTCACCAAGGAACAGCGTGAGCTCGGGGTGGTCGACTCGTACTCGATGTCGATCACCCTCTGCCTGGCCACACTGGGCTTCCTCAAGGTTTACGAGTCCAAGACCCGCCGCAGCGACGTCCAGGAGACGATCCAGGAACTGCGGATCGCCACCAGCAACCGGCTCACCGCCGCCATGGTGAGCCTGCTGCGCTCGTTCACCGTCAACGTCTTCGACACCGACTCCTCCCAGGGCCGTACCCTCTGCGAACTCCTCGGCCAGGGAAGGCTTTCGCAGCGGCACATGCTGCAGAAGTTCCAGCGCCGCTTCCGGGCGCTGCGCGCCGCCATCGTCGAGAGCTTCGTCCTCGGTGTCGACGTCGAGGAGGGCCTCAAGGACGAGAGCCAGCTCTTCGAGTGCGGTTGGGGCTGGAGCATCGTCAAGGACGCGCCCGAGGTGGAGACCGACGAACCGATCGGGCCGCAGCCCGAGGGCGTCGCCAACCCCGTGCCGTACCTCTACTTCACCGTGGTCGCCCTGGACGGCATCCAGGACCTGTTCTCCGACCGCACGCTCACCCTGGGCCTGCTCAACGCCGAACAGCAGAAGCTCGCCGAGGCATTACGACTGCGCTGGGAGATCACCCAACAGTTCTGGTCGGGCATCGCGCGCTTCGACGCCGACCGCTGGCCCCTGGAGGACATCCCCTGGCGCACCACCGGCCAGAAGCTGGAGTCGGAGTACTTCTCCCTCTCCGTCGGCGCCATCCTCGTCCACGACCTGATGCGGCGCCGCGCCACTGACGACGACCTGACCCGCACCGTCAGCGTCATGGAACGCCTCGCCGAACGCGGCCGCATCACCAGCCGCATGCTGCGCGACGACCCCATGGTCCAACTGCACAACCCCGGCGTCACTCTGCCGCTGCAGGGCAGCGAACGCATCGGTCCGCCCATGCAGTGGACCATGACCGACTTCTCGGCGCAGCTGCTCAAGCGGACCATCCAGCTGTGCACGCTCTCCCGCAACCTCAGCTCGCACGACCGGCTGCTCAGGCTCGCCGAGGACATCTTCGGCCACCTGTGGCGGCGCCGCATCCGCGACGGCGAGGGCGCCGGACTGTGGGACAACGTCCACGCCGCCTACCCCGACTCGCCGGCCTACGACGGCCCGGTCTCCTGGAGCATCACGGAACGCGTCACCGAGGTCATGGTCGCGGTCCACCACATGTACCGGCAGCCGCCGATCCGCAGCACCGAACTGACCAAAATGGCACGGGCGTTGCTCAGCGAGTCCACCCACCTCCTCGGCAACGAACAGATGGAGCCCGCACCGGCCTCCGAAGGCAACCGCGGGATGGAACTCAGGAGCATCGAGGTCAAGTTGCGGCGCGCCCGCAGACTCGTGGACGAACAGCCGGGCACCGCCTGCTCGTTGACGCTCGATGTACTCGGACAACTCGACGCCCTCGCCCGGGCCCGGGAAGCCGCGGCCCAGGGGGTGTGACCGTGCTCGTCTTCGCGGCCTCCGACAAGGGAGGCACCGGCCGCTCCGTCACCAGCGCCAACCTCGCCTACCACCGGGCGCTGGCCGGTGACGACGTCTGCTACCTGGACTTCGACTTCGGCTCGCCCACCGCGGCGGCCGTCTTCGACGTGTCCCACGCACGCCGGGCCTCCGAGGACCGGGGCCTGCACACCTATCTGGAGGGCGGGGTCAGCGAGCCCTTCCGGATCGACGTCTGGTCGGAGACCGAGCACCCGGTGCTGCGCAACCGGCCGCCCGGCGCCGGCCGTCTGGTGCTGATGCCCGGCGACCTCAGCGGCGGCGAGTTCGCCACCACCGAGGACAATCTGCGCCTCTGCGTGGACCTGCTGCTGCGCCTCAACAGTGAGTTCGAAATCATCGTCGTCGACCTCAGCGCCGGCCGCAGCTACGCCGTCGACATGGTCCTGGCGGCCACCTCGCAGCGCGAGATGCGCGGCGTCGAGGCGCGCTGGCTCGTCTTCCACCGCTGGACCCACCAGCACGTGGCGGCCGCGGCCAACCTGGTCTTCGGTAAACGAGGCATCGTGGCCGGAGGCAAGGACCGGGGCCACGACGAGGACGCGCTGCGGAACGTCGTCCGCTTCGTACGGGCCGCCGTACCCGACCCGGAGTCCCCGCTGTGGTCCCAGGTCTCGGCCACCCAGTCGGCGTGGATGCGCGAGTGCGACGCCGACCTCAAGCGGCTCGCCTCCGCCCAAGGCATCGGCTACAGCCAGGTCCTCGGCTCCGTGCCGCTGGAGCCCGTCCTGCAGTGGCGCGAGCAGCTCATCACCGACGAGGACGTGCTAGACAGCCAGATCGCCAACAGGGAGACGTGGGAGGCACTGAGCGAGCTGGCGGGACGGCTGACCGATGACAAGTACTGGGAGCAGCCGTGACGGAAGCTGTGTTCCGGGAGACCACCGCAGAGCCCCGCACCCAGTCCGTACCGCTGTCCCACCTCTCCCTGGAGCTGGGCCACCTCTACATGGAGGACTTCGAGGCGGGCCCCGAGCGGCTGCGCGAGCACTTCGCCGAGGTACGGATCTGGGTGGACGCCGCCCGCGCCTCCGCCGCCCGCCGCAACGGCGGCAAGCGGCCCCGCATCAGCACCTGCTTCCTCATCGACGACTACTTCACCCGCTTCTCCACCCCCGCCGAACTGATCCCCGTGGTGCTCGAAGAGGCCGAGCGGGCCGGCCTGGTCATCGACTACCTGGCTCGCGAGTCGGGCTGCGCCGTCGCCGACAAGATCGAGCTGGCCGAGGCCGTGATGCACCGCCTCGTCGAGTCGCCGCCGCCGGGCAGCTACGGCTCCCGCCCGCCCGTCAGCCGGACCGGCTGGCTCGCCAACGGTCAGCGCACCCCCGCCATGCGCACCGCCATGGCCGAGGTCACCGGCTGGCAGCCGCCCCAGGAGACCGCGGCCCGCAACCACTCCGTGTTCATGGACGTCGAGCTGTGGTCGGAGAAGGAGGGACAGCGCCTGTGGTCCTGCCCGTTCCTCGCCGCCGTCTGGCAGCTGGCCCGCCTCGGTCTGCTGCGCCACCTCGGCGAGCCCGTCCTGACCGCTCGCCCCTGGAACGGCGGCGACTTCCCGTCCGACTGGGACCAGCTGCCGCCGCTGCTCCAGCTCAATGCCTCCGCGGCGCCCTTCAGCGCGTACCGCACCTGCACCCTGATGGCGAACCGCTTCCTGGCCGTCGAGGACGCCGTACGCCTCATCCTCGACCAGACAGACGTCGACTCCGGTGCGCTCCAGCAGGTCGCCGAGCGCTCCGCCCGCGAGGGGGTCGCGGTGCCGGACGCGGTCGCGCAGCGCGCCACGTACGTCTTCTACGAGGAGCCTGCCGGCGCCTCCTCCCACGGGGAGACCTGAGGTGGGGCCCCCGGGACAGTCGGCGCGTCCGGTCCTCGCCTGCGGCGAGGTGCGCACCTGCCTGCTGCCGTCCTTCCAGGCGCTGGACGGCCGGGCCGCCGCCCAGCTGCTGAGGCTGCGCGCCGACGAGCACGTCCGCGTCTCCGAACGGCCCAACCTGTACGCGCTCTCCCCGGACGTCCTCACCGGAGTGGACTGCCGCCTGCCCACCTCGAACGGCTCCAAGGTGCGCGCCGTCGGCACGGTGGCCGCCCGCGCCGCGCTCACCGAGGGCCGCATCCTGCAGGCCACCGCCTACTTCAGCGCCCCGGCCACGGGCCCCGACCTGCGCCGCCCCTGGGGCCATTACCTCGTCCGGCCCGGCCTGGTCGAGCCCTTCGGGAAGCTCCCCGAACAGGCCACCGCGGATGGCGTCCTGCGCGGCGGCGGGCGCGGCGAACTCGACCTCGGGATGATCGCCGAGGGCCTGCTCGCCCAGCTGCTGCGCCACCCGCTGCTCGACCACAAGGCCCCCTTCAAGTCCCGGCGCACCCATCTGCGCTGGGCCGCGCGGCGCGCCCCGGAGGGCGAGGGACCGTCGCTGGAACGCTTCACCCTGGCCGAGGACGGGCTGCGGACCGTGGAGCTGCGGTTGCCGGAGGACACCCCGGCCGCCGCGGCCGCGGGCCTGTGCGAGGACCTCGCCCTGCACGACTGGCTGCTGACGACCGTCGTGCAGATGCTGGACAACAGCCGGCTCGGCGCGGCGGACGGCCCCTCGGCCGTCCTGGCGCTGCGCCCGGCCGTCGATCACCTGCTGCATCTGTGGATGCCGCGCGCGCACGTGGACCGCAGGCTTGGTCACCTGTGGGACGTGTTGGAACGGGAGCCGGGGTTCACTCGCCAGTGGCAGACCCTGGTCCAGCGCATCCGCGACCAACTGGCCGTCCAGACCATACCGTTGCTGCACGAGGCGCTGAGCACGCGCTGAGGGGTGGCACGAACCACACACCCGACGGGGGAGGCCGACATGAGCGGAGCATCATCAGGGGAAGTACGGGACGGGTCGCAGCGCGAGGAGCAGGGCATATCGAAGCTGTTCCGCAAGACGCTGGTCACGGTCTTAGTGGCGGGAGGCACGTTCCTCCTGACCAACGTCCTGAACCAGAAGTCGAGCGACATGTGGCAGTGGACCCTGTCCATCATCCTCGGCAGCGCGACGCTGATCGTGCAGTACCTCGTGGACTTCGGGGAGCGGCTCGAAGGGATCGAGGAGAACCAGAAGAAGCGCATCCGCGATATGAAGGACCGCCTGACCGCGCATCACATGGAGATGCTCAAGGTGGTCGACGAGAGCTTCGCCAAGATCAACGCCGCGACCGAGCTGTTCAGCCAGGTGGACCGTTCGGTGCTCCGCTCCGACGGGGTGACCCGGCTGGCCCGCAAGTACACGCAGGTCGGTGAGCAGGGCTCGGACATCGTGAAGACCTTCGCCCAGGAGGAGATCGGCCGGCTCGCCTCGCTGATGGAGAGCCTCAGCAACGGCAGCGCGGACTGCCCGGGCGAGAACCACGAGTGGCTGATCGACCTCACCACGTGCGTGAAGAAGACGCTCTACGCCACGAGCACCGACGTGGACCGGGACTTCTGGTCCAGCGAGCCCGCCAAGCGCTATCTGGCCGTGCAGGGAGACGCGATCAAGAAGCGGAGGGTGGAGGTACGGCGGCTGTTCCTCGTGGACGAGCCGGAGGACGTCACCGAGAGCCTGCGAAAACTCTGCGAGAGGCAGCGGAGGTTCGGCATCGACGCGCGGATCGCGGTCCAGTCGCTGCTGGAGCCGAGTGCCCAGGTGACCCCGCTGAACGACTTCATCATCTTCGACGGGGAACTGTGCTACGAGACCGAGCCGGATGTCCGGGTCGTGCCCGCCAAGACCACGCTGAAGATGACGCGGGAGCACGTCGCGGAGCGGATCAACCGGTTCAACGTGCTCTGGGAGGCCTCCGAGCCCACCGAGCCGGTCCAGCCGGCCGCGTCGGGCTGAGCCGTACGCCGTACGTCACACGTCGCGGCGGTCCACGGCGACCACCGCGACGACGGCCGCCACGAACACCCACACCCCGAACACGATCCAGCCGCCCGTCACCGTCGTCGGATAACGCGGAGCCGGTGTGAACGGCTCGTTCCCGTAGCCGAGGTCGACGAGGCGGAACCAGGCGTTGTAGAGGAGGGCGTTCCTGACGCATGCCGTCCAGTGGTAGCGCTCGGTGACGAAGACGGGCAGGAGCAGCAGCACGCCCGTGGTGAGGACCATCGTGGTCGCGCTGTGCCGGATCAGCGCGCCGAGACCCAGGCTGACCAGCGCGCACACCGGGGCGAGCAGCGCCGACGCCACGACCACGCGCAACGCGCCGGGATGGCCGATCGGCACGCCCTGGCCGCGCCCAGCGGTGCCGGAGGTCGGCTCGACGAGGCCGGCGGCCCTGAGCAGATCGTATGTCGCCCGCATCCGCTTCACCAGGGCCGGATCGTCGAGCAGAGTTCCCGAATACACAGCTTCTGTATAGGCAGTTGGCGGCGCATCCTCGAACTCCATGAGCGTCATCATCCCGGCCATGGCGGCAAACGCCCCTGCCGCGTGCGGGATGACCGTGATCAGCACCTTTCGCTCGCGTGCCAGGGCAGCGATGTGCTCCAACTGGTCGGCCATCACTTCGTGTCCGCCGACCGGGATGCGTACCACGTTCTCGTGCAGGATCGCCCAGTACTCGGGCCTCGTAGCGTCGTCCAGGATGTGCGCCCGCTCCATGCGAGCCGTGACCTTCTCGCCGACGTACTCATCGGTGGCGAACGGGTTGGTCGCCAGGGTGACGGCCCGTGCGTACACGGCCGTCTGCAGCAGGCCCGGTACCAGCACCGGTGCGAAGTCGCACAGCTTGGTGGCCATTCGCTCCAGCTCTACCACGGCGGCGAAGTAATCCGCATACCGCTTGTCATCTATCAGCTTTCGCCACGTGCGCTCGAAAAAAACCCTCGGTTTACAGGATCTCGTCGATCCGCTGGGCCACGTCCAACTGCGGTTTGCGGATGGATGGCCTGTTCGAATTGACCGATGTAGCCGCCGGAGACGAAAACCCGTGCCCCCAGCTCCACTTGAGTGAATCCCGCGTTCTCCCGGCGCCGTTTCAGCTCCGCGCCGAAGAACTCCCACGCCGCCTGCCGCGAACCGTTGGCCATGGCCCAACGCCCCTCTGCTGCCTCGCACTTGTAGAGCACAGACTCCTGCTGAGTGTAGATGCAGAGCGTCACCATGGTGACGCGAAGCGTAAAACTCGAAAAGGAAGGGGAGCACCGTGGCTGCAGTACACGTACCACTCGGGGGACGACACTCGGCGCGCTGCGTCGAAGAGGCGGAGGAAACTGTGAAGGAATTGCGGGCCGCACTCGCTAACGCCGGAATTACGTTGCCGTCGCTCCGGCTCGATCCGGCAAGTCTCGCGCGCGAGGCGCCCTGCCCGCTGGTGGAATTGGGTGGCTGTTCCGTCGACGTCGCCGCCCGGCTCGCGGCGGCCCTCCGCCCGCAGCGGGCCGCGGGGGTGTGATGAAGAAGCCGCCGATCGGGTCGTACGCCGTCGACATCCGTACCGGGAGGGTGGGGCTGGTCATGGGGCACGAGGGACCGTACGTACAGCTGAGACCGTACGGCGGGGGCAAGGAGTGGGACGTCGAGCCGGACGCCGTGCGTATCGCGACCCAGGCGGAGCGGCTCCGTGCGGCGACCGCGTACGCCAACGCGCGCAGCCGGGGCGAGGTGTCTTGAAGGGGGAGGAGGCGGGACCGAAAGGTGCCCGCCCGGCCCGGAGCATGCCGACCGTAGGCGAGAATAGGGCCCATGAGTCTGTTCCGCGACGACGGCATCGTGCTGCGCACCCAGAAGCTGGGTGAGGCGGACCGGATCATCACGCTGCTCACGCGCGGTCACGGACGCGTACGCGCCGTGGCCCGCGGCGTGCGGCGCACCAAGTCGAAGTTCGGCGCCCGGCTGGAGCCCTTCTCGCACGTGGACGTGCAGTTCTTCGCGCGTGGGAGCGAGCTGGTGGGGCGCGGGCTGCCGCTGTGCACGCAGAGCGAGACGATCGCTCCGTACGGTGGCGGGATCGTGACCGATTACGCGCGCTACACGGCCGGTACGGCCATGCTCGAGACCGCCGAGCGGTTCACCGATCACGAAGGGGAGCCGGCTGTCCAGCAGTATCTGCTGCTCATCGGCGGGCTCCGGACGCTTGCCCGCGGTGAGCATGCGCCGCACCTCGTGCTGGACGCCTTCCTGCTGCGCTCCCTCGCCGTCAACGGCTACGCGCCGAGCTTCAGCGACTGCGCGAAGTGCGGGATGCCCGGGCCGAACCGCTTCTTCTCGGTGGCGTCCGGGGGCTCCGTCTGCGTCGACTGCCGGGTGCCCGGCAGCGTCGTACCCTCGCCGCAGGCCCTGGAACTGCTCGGCGCGCTGCTCACGGGAGACTGGGAGACCGCGGACGCGTGCGAGCCGCGGTACGTGCGGGAGGGCAGCGGGCTGGTGTCCGCCTACCTGCACTGGCATCTGGAGCGCGGGCTGCGCTCCCTGCGTTACGTAGAGAAGTCCTAGAAACGAGCACGAGGAGACGAGAAGCACATGGCCGTACGCGGGATCCTGGGGCGCCAGCGCCGCGAGTACAGGACGCCGGAGCCGCATCCGTCCGGTGCCCGCGCGCCGAAGCTCCCCGGCGAGCTGGTTCCCGACCATGTGGCGATCGTCATGGACGGCAACGGGCGGTGGGCGAAGGAGCGCGGGCTGCCGAGGACGGAAGGGCACAAGGTCGGGGCCGAGCGCGTGCTGGACGTGCTGCAGGGGGCGATCGAGATCGGCGTCCGGAACATCTCCCTGTACGCCTTCTCCACCGAGAACTGGAAGCGCTCGCCCGACGAGGTGCGCTTCCTGATGAACTTCAATCGCGACTTTATCCGCAAGACCCGTGACCAGCTCGACGAACTCGGGGTGCGGGTGCGCTGGGTGGGGCGGATGCCCCGGCTGTGGAAGTCCGTCGCCAAGGAGCTGCAGATCGCCCAGGAGCAGACCAAGGGCAACGACCGGCTCACCCTCTACTTCTGCATGAACTACGGCGGCCGGGCCGAGATCGCGGATGCGGCGAAGGCGCTGGCGGAGGACGTGAAGGCCGGGCGGCTCGACCCGGCGAAGGTCACCGAGAAGACCATCCAGAAGTACCTGTACTACCCGGACATGCCGGACGTGGACCTGTTCCTGCGTCCGAGCGGTGAGCAGCGCACCTCCAACTACCTGCTCTGGCAGAGCGCTTACGCCGAGATGGTCTTCCAGGACGTCCTGTGGCCGGACTTCGACCGGCGTGACCTGTGGCGGGCGTGCCTGGAGTTCGCCTCCCGCGACCGGCGCTTCGGCGGGGCCATTCCGAACGAGGAGCTGCTGGCCATGGAGGGCAAGCAGGACTAGCCGGCCAGATGCTCGGTCCGGCGCTGCTTCATGGTCACGGCTCGTCACCGAAGAACCGGGGAGGGGCCGTGACCGGACAGACCGCGGAGCAGCGCGGGACCGACGTCGTGCTGGAGTACGGGTACCAGCAGGAGGACATGACGGACGCCGTCAGGCTGATCCTGCGCAAGCGAGGCAAGGCCGCCCTGATCCATCACCCGGTCTTGCTGACCTGTGTCGCCTTGCTGGGGGTGGCGCAGCCGGCGCTGGGCGTGCCCGGCGGTGACGACACCGCTGTCGCGTTCGGGGTGATGTTCGTCGTGTGGCCGGTGCTGATGTCCCGCGCACCCCGCATGTCGGCCGGCAAGCTGGTGAAGGCGAACCAGCACCACGGGCTGGTGCGGGTGACCGTCGGCGAAGACGGCGTGCGGACGGTGAGCGCCCACGTCGACGCGCGCAGGTGGTGGCCCAACTACGGCAGCTACGCCGCGTCCGACCGCTACTTCGTCCTGCGCAGCCCCGACCGCGTCGGATACTGCGCGATGGTGATCGTCAAGCGGGGCGTGCGCACCGCGGAGGACGTGGACCGGCTGCGGGCCGTGCTGGACCGCCACCTGCCCCGCGTCTGAACCCTGCTCTCAGCCCTCGGCCGCCGCGCACTCCGCGCAGGTGCCGAAGATCTCCACCGTGTGGGCGACGTTGACGTAGCCGTGCTCGGCGGCGATCGCCTCCGCCCACTTCTCCACGGCCGGCCCCTCGACCTCGACGGCCTTGCCGCAGATGCGGCAGACGAGGTGGTGGTGGTGTTCGCCCGTCGAGCAGCGGCGGTAGACCGACTCGCCGTCGGAGGTGCGCAGGACGTCGACCTCGCCGGCCTCGGCGAGGGACTGCAGGGTGCGGTAGACGGTGGTGAGTCCGACCGAGTCGCCCTTGTGCTTGAGCATGTCGTGGAGCTCCTGCGCGCTGCGGAACTCGTCGACCTCGTCGAGGGCCGCCGCGACAGCGGCACGCTGCCGAGTGGCGCGGCCCTTCACGGGCGGTCCTGCGGTCGTCACCGGTTGCCTCCTCACGTCTGCGCCTGCCGGGCCATTGTGCCAGCCCGGGCTGTGCGCGGTCAGGCGCCGACCTCGTCGGCGGCCCCCCGCGTGGCTGGAATCGCGCACTCCGCCGGGTCCCCGGCGGGCTGCGCTTCGGCGAGCGCCCGCGCGCGGCGCCGGGCCAGCGGTGTGGCCAGGGCCGTCAGCGCGATGAACGCCGCGATGGTCAGCAGCACGATCGTCGCGCCGGGCGGCACATCCTGGTAGTACGACGTGATCGTGCCGCCGATCGTCACGCTCACGCCGATGGCGACGGCGATCGCGAACGTGGCCGCGAAGCTGCGGCTCAGCTGCTGGGCCGCCGCCACCGGGACCACCATCAGCGCGCTGACCAGCAGCAGGCCGACCACCCGCATCGCGACGGTGACGGTCACCGCCGCGGTGACGGCCGTCAGCAGGTTCAGGGCGCGCACCGGCAGGCCCGTCACCCGCGCGAACTCCTCGTCCTGGCTCACCGCGAACAGCTGGCGGCGCAGGCCCAGGGTGACCAGGACGACGAAGGCCGCCAGCAGGCAGATCGCCACGACGTCCGAGTGTGAGACCGTCGAGAGCGAGCCGAAGAGGTACGACGTCAGGTTCGCGTTCGAGCCGCTCGGCGCGAGGTTGATGAACATGACGCCGCCGGCCATGCCGCCGTAGAAGAGCATGGCGAGGGCGATGTCGCCGCGGGTGCGTCCGTACCAGCGGATCAGCTCCATCAGGACCGCGCCCAGCACCGACACGGCCGTCGCCATCCACACCGGGGAGGTGGACAGCAGGAAGCCGAGGCCGACACCCGTCATCGCCACGTGCCCGATGCCGTCGCCCATCAGGGCCTGTCGGCGCTGTACGAGGTAGATGCCGACGGCCGGCGCGGTGATGCCGACCAGGACGGCGGCGAGCAGGGCCCGCTGCATGAAGGCGTAGTTCAGGAAGTCCATCAGCTCAGCAGTCCCGTGCGGATCGGTTCGACGCCCGTGGCGTCGTGCGGGTGTACGTGGTCGTGGCCGGGCAGGGCGTGCTGGCCGACCGCCTGGGGCGGCGGGCCGTCGTGCAGCACGCAGCCGTCGCGCAGGACGACGGCCCGGTCGATCAGCGGCTCCAGGGGGCCGAGCTCGTGCAGGACCAGCACGACCGTCGTACCGGATGCCACCTGGTCCCTCAGCGTCCGCGCCAGCACCTCCTGGCTCGCGAGGTCGACGCCCGCCATCGGCTCGTCCATGATCAGCAGCTCGGGTTCGGCGGCGAGCGCGCGGGCGATCAGCACGCGCTGGTGCTGGCCGCCCGAGAGGGCACCCACGGAGTCCTTGGCCCGGTCAGGCATGCCGACCATGTCCAGCGCCCGCCGTACGGCCGCGTGGTCCGCCTTGCGGAAGACGCCGAAGCGGGTGCGGGACAGGCGGCCCGAGGAGACGATCTCCGTCACCGTCGCCGGGACACCGCCCGCGGCCGTGGTGCGCTGCGGGACGTACCCCACGCGCGCCCAGTCGCGGAAGCGGCGCTGCGGGGTGCCGAACAGCTCGATCTCGCCGGAGCTGACCGGCACCTGGCCGATGATGCTGCGCACGGCCGTCGACTTGCCGGAGCCGTTCGCGCCGAGCAGGGCGACGACCTCACCGCGGTGCACGGTGAGGTCGATGCCGCGCAGGACGGGGCGCGAGCCCAGCTCGGCGCGGATGCCGCGCAGGGATATGACGGGCTCGCCCATGACGTCCATGACGCCCTCCGTAACGATCACTTGGTTCCCAGGGCCTTCTGCAGGGCCTTGAGGTTGGACTCCATGACCTGGAAGTAGTCGCTGCCGCGGGACTTGGAGGTGATGCCCTCGATCGGGTCGAGGACGTCCGTCTTCAGGTTCGCGTCCTTGGCGACGGTCTTCGCGGTCTTGTCGCTGACGAGCGTCTCGTAGAACACCGTCGTGACGCCGTCGGCCCGCGCCAGCCGCTCCAGGTCCTTCACCCGGGCCGCGCTGGGCTCGGACTCGGGGTCGAGGCCATTGATGGCCTCCTCGGTCAGGCCGTAGCGCTCGGCGAGGTAGCCGAAGGCGGCGTGGGTGGTGACGAAGACCTTGTTCTTCGTGTTCCTCAGCCCGGTCCGGTACCGGGTGTTGAGGCCGTCGAGCTTCTTGACCAGGGCCGCGGTGTTCTTCTCGTAGTCGGCCGCGTGGTCCGGGTCGGCCTTCTCGAAGGCCCTGCCGACGCCTTGTGCCACCTGGGCGTATCTGACCGGGTCGAGCCAGATGTGCGGGTCCTTGCCGCCGGACTCCTCGCCCTGGTGCGTGTCGTGCGCGGCCGCGTGGCCGCCGACCTCGTTGCCGTGATCCTCCAGGGTGGTCAGGGAGGCGGCGTCGATCTTGGTCTTGACCTCGGACTGGGCGACGGCGTCGTCCACGGAGGGCTGGAGGTTCTTGAGGTAGAGCACCGCGTCGGACTCCTGGAGCTGCGCGGTCTGCTTCGCGCTGATCTCCAGGTCGTGCGGTTCCTGGCCGGGCTGGGTCAGACTGGTGACGTGCACGTGGCTCCCGCCGATCTGCTCGGCGAGGAAGGCCAACGGGTAGAACGACGCGACGACGTCGAACTTGCCCGTATTGCCTGCTGCGGTGCTGGAGGAGCAGCCGGAGAGGGCTCCGAGGCCGAGAGCGGTGGCTGCCGCGACCGCGGTCCAGGATATGAGGCGTCGTCGTACGTTCATGACAGTCATTTTCAACAAATATGGAAACCGTTGTCAACAAGCCTCGTGAAAGACCCCGTGACAGGCCCGTACGGACCCCGTACACGGCACCGATTTGATTGAGGGGGAGCACCCGCCGGTACCCTGAAGCATTCGCTCTGAAGCGTCTCGCTTCGTCGCCCGTCGTCGTAATGAAGAGAGCACCGTGGCCGCCGACAAGATCGACACCATCGTCAGCCTGAGCAAGCGCCGTGGCTTCGTATTCCCCTGCAGTGAGATCTACGGTGGACAGCGCGCCGCCTGGGACTACGGGCCGCTGGGTGTCGAGCTCAAGGAGAACCTCAAGCGCCAGTGGTGGCGCTACATGGTGACGTCGCGCGAGGACGTGGTCGGTATCGACTCGTCCGTGATCCTGGCCCCCGAGGTCTGGGTCGCCTCCGGCCACGTCGCCACCTTCACGGACCCGCTGACCGAGTGCACCTCCTGTCACAAGCGGTTCCGTGCCGACCACCTCGAGGAGGCCTACGAGGCCAAGCACGGCCGCCTCCCCGAGAACGGCCTCGCCGACATCAACTGCCCGAACTGCGGCAACAAGGGCCAGTTCACCGAGCCCAAGCAGTTCTCCGGCCTTCTCTCCACCCACCTCGGTCCCACGCAGGACTCCGGCTCCATCGCCTACCTGCGCCCCGAGACCGCCCAGGGCATCTTCACCAACTTCGCCCAGGTGCAGACCACCTCGCGCCGCAAGCCGCCGTTCGGCATCGCCCAGATGGGCAAGTCGTTCCGCAACGAGATCACGCCGGGCAACTTCATCTTCCGCACCCGCGAGTTCGAGCAGATGGAGATGGAGTTCTTCGTCAAGCCGGGCGAGGACGAGAAGTGGCACGAGTACTGGATGGAGCAGCGCTGGAACTGGTACACCGGCCTGGGTCTCCGTGAGGAGAACATGCGCTGGTACGAGCACCCGAAGGAGAAGCTCTCCCACTACTCCAAGCGCACCGCCGACATCGAGTACCGCTTCAACTTCGGCGGCAACGAGTGGGGCGAGCTCGAGGGTGTCGCCAACCGCACGGACTACGACCTGACGGCGCACTCGAAGGCCTCCGGCCAGGACCTCTCCTACTTCGACCAGGAGGCCGGCGAGCGCTGGACGCCGTACGTCATCGAGCCCGCGGCCGGTGTCGGCCGGGCGATGCTCGCCTTCCTCCTCGACGCCTACGTCGAGGACGAGGCGCCCAACGCCAAGGGCAAGATGGAGAAGCGCACGGTGCTGCGCCTGGACCACCGCCTGGCCCCGGTGAAGGTCGCGGTGCTCCCGCTGTCCCGCAACCCGGAGCTGTCCCCGAAGGCCAAGGGCCTGGCCCAGACCCTGCGCCAGCACTGGAACATCGAGTTCGACGACGCCGGCGCCATCGGCCGCCGCTACCGCCGCCAGGACGAGATCGGCACGCCGTACTGCGTGACGGTCGACTTCGACACGCTGGAGGACAACGCGGTCACCGTTCGTGAGCGCGACTCCATGAAGCAGGAGCGGGTGTCGCTGGACCAGATCGAGGGCTACCTGGCCGGGCGCCTGGTCGGCTGCTAGGCACCGCGCACCCCTCATTGGCCCTTGATACGGGTACCGCTTTGGACCTGTATCAAGGGCCGCAGCGCGATCAGGGTGGCCGCATGAGCATCGCCTTCCTGCTGACCACCCTCGTCGTCGTCGCCACCCTCGGTACCGGGGTCGTCTACACGCTCGCTGCCGGACTCTCCCGCGGGCGCCGTGCGAGCGTCGTCGCGGCCGTCGGCTGCACGCTCGGCCCGCGCCCTCTTCCACGCCACCGGCCGCTTCCATGACCCGTGTTACGCACGGGAGTGGGAGCGGCCGGGGATCGAGGACGAGTTCGACGCGGTGGTGGACCTGGTGCTACGGGGCCTGCGGCCCTAGACCGCCCTCAGGCCTCAGGTCACCTTCACGGTCACGGTCGGGGAGTGCGCCGTGCCGGACGCCACCCGCAGATGTTCCGTGCCCTTGGTGTTGAGCTTGGCGGCGAGGGAGTAGCTGTTGCCCTTCTTCACCATGGTGCCGGCGTAAAGCGTGGTCCACTTGCCGTTGTACTGATGCTGGAGGACCAGCGGGGTCCCGGTCTTCAGACCTGCGATGCGCCCCGTGAACATCACCGTCTGCCCGGCCTTCACGGTGGTCCGATCGGCCTTGACGTTGATCGAGGCCTTGGTGGTCGGCGAGGTGCTGTGCGTCATGCTCGGCTTCGGGCTCGGCGTGCTGCTGGCGGCGAAGGCCCCGGCCGAGCCGGCCGACACCAGCGCGGCGGACAGGGTGCCGGCGGCGAGCGTACGGACACAGCGACTGCGGAGGGTGCAGTTCATGGCGGACTCCCGGTGATCGACGGATTTCCCCCTGCGGCGCGAGCGTGCCCGGCCGGGCCGATCGCGCCCCTCCAGGTTTTCCCGGGTTCGTCGGAGCGGCCACTCGGATCGGGGCGGACGCGGTGAAGAAAGGCCGTTGTGTTAGCGAAAGCTGCAGGTCAGGGAGGGCAGCCCACTTACATTTTTCTTACCTCTCCTCTTGGTCTGTACTCTCCGTCATGGCGGTCACCCGCCAGAAGTCACGCATCAGCCGTGTCGGCGTCGGGTTCTGCATGGCCACCTGGGTCAGCAGGATCGTGACCTTGCCGGTCGGTGGGACGAGGTGGGCGGACGTGCCGGTGCCGCCGACCCAGCCGTAGCGGCCGGGGACGTTCCAGGGGTCGGCGGGTGCGACGTCGACCTGGCCGCCGTAGCCCCAGCCCTGGCCCTCGAGGAAGAGGCTGCCGATCTCGCGCTGGCGTGCGGTGAGGTGATTCGTCGTCATACGGCTCACCGAGGTGGGGCTCAGGAGGCGGTGGCCGTGCGCCGTGCCGCCGTTCAGGAGCATGCGGGCGAAGGCCAGCCAGTCGTCAGCGGTGGAGGTCAGGCCCCCGCCGCCCGAGGGGAACGCCGGGATCCTGCTCCAGTCGCCGTCCGGGGTGTCCGCCAGTTCCAGGGCGCCTGGTCCGTCCGTGCGGTAGTAGCTCGTGAAGCGGTCGCGCTTGGCCGCCGGGACCTCGAACGCCGTGTCCGTCATGCCCAGCGGCTCGAAGATCCGCTCGGCCAGGAACTCCGGGAGCGTACGGCCCGACACCCGGGCGATCAGGATGCCCTGGAGGTTGGAGGAGGTGTCGTACAGCCATGCCTCGCCCGGCTGGTACAGCAGCGGCACCCGGGCGAGTTCGGCCACCCAGGTGTCGGGGTCCGGCCACGCCTGCAGCGCGCGGCCGTCCTTCTGCACCCCGAACAGCGCCTGCACCGCCGGGAGCGAGAAGTCGGACGGGAAGCCCCAGCCGGTGCGGGAGCTGAGCAGGTCCTCGACGGTGATCGGGCGGGCCGCCGGGACGACGTCGTCGACGGGGCTCGTCGGGGTGCGCACGACTGTCGGCTTCGCCAGTTCCGGCAGCCACTCGTCCACCGGGTCGTCCAGCCCGATCCGGCCGTCCTCCACCAGCATCAGCAGCGCCGCGGCCGTGACCGGCTTGGTGATGGAGGCGATCCGGAAGATCGAGTCCCGGGCCATCGGGGCGGTGCCGTCGGTGTCCACGGAGCCCACGGCCGCCACCTCGACGTCGTCTCCGCGGGCCACCAGGCCCACCGCCCCCGGCACCGTGCCGTCGTCGACGTACCGTCGCAGGGTGTTGTGCAGTTCGCTCATCGGTGGGCCTTCCGGTCGGTCGCGGTCGCAGTCGTACGTACGACTCCTGCCGAGGCCGGAAGTCATCGGACCCGGCGGAGGCCGTTACGCCGCCGTCGGGTCCACCGTCGCCTGATGCGCCTCGGCCAGGTGCTCCTCCGCCTTCAGCCAGGCCAGGAACTGCGCCCCTTTTCGCCAGCCGCAGGTGTCACATCTGATCGTGCGCTGTATGCCCGTGCGCTGCACTCGTACGACGTGCTCGCGCCCGTGCTGGTCCCAGCGGCTCACCTTGCTCGTGTTCGTCTGCTTCTTCGGCGGCATGAGCAAGGAGTGTGCAGCAAGACCAACATCAACAGGTGCCTCTTCACGGTGAGTTGGCCAACCTGTGGGGTGTCCGGAACTGCCTGGCCGTATGGTGCGACCATTGACATGTCCGGCCCTTCCCGGCCGTCCGCATCAACGACCGCGGCACCTTCCAGCAGACCCCGCAGGAGCCCAAGTGCCTCGACCTGACCGACGGCGCCTTCAGCCGGCTCGGCGGGATCCTCGACCCCGACCAGGGTCACATGGTCGTCACCCGGCAGGTGCCGAACTGATGGAGAGGACGAAGGTCCTCGACCGCAAGGGACAGGTCTTCGGGTTCCCGGGTTACTCGTTGCTGAAGAAGGTCCACATCAGCGACCTCTGACGGACCGACGGCGCCCACCCGCCCGGCGCGGCCACGGAAGCTCGGACGGAAGCTCGTGGCGACGCCGGGCGGGACCACAGGTGCGCCCACCGGCGATCCGCGCCGCCGAGGCGCCGTCGGCGGCCCCGCCTCACCCGATCGTGCGCGGCAGCCGCAGGCTCAGCAGCCCGGTCAGGGCCACGCCCGCCAACTGGACGAGGAGCGTCGTCACCAGGGCGTCCCGCATGCCCATGCCGGGGACCAGGGAGAGGAAGAGCGTGCCGAGGGTGGCCACGCCCAGCGCCAGCGACGACTGCTGGGTGGTGATCATGACGCCGCTGCCGACGCCGGCCCGGGCGGGCGGCACCTCGGAGAGGATGATCCGGAAGATGATGGGGAGTTGGAGCGCCTGGCCCGCGCCGGCGACGGCCGCCCCGGGGAGCAGTTCACCGAAGCCCAGGTCCGGCCAGGCGCGCCAGGCGGCCAGCGCCATCAGGCCCACGCCCACCGCCTGGACGACCGCGCCCGCCGTCACCACGCGCGTGCCCCACCGGGTGACCAGCCGCGGCCCGGCGAGCGAGACGAAGAAGAAGACGACGGCCATCGGGGCCAGCGACAGACCCGCCGGGACCGGGCCGAGGCCCGCGCCGCGCTGCAACGCCACCGCGATGACGAACATGAAGCCGCTGAAGCCGATGGAGAACGGCACGATCATGACCAGTCCGCGCCGCAGCGACGTGAGCGCCAACAGGCTCGGCGGCACCAGCGGCGTACGGCCCTGCCGGTCCGCCCTGCGCTCCACCGCGTAGAACGCGGCCGCCACGCCCGGGAACGCGGCCAGCGACAGCCACGTCCACAGAGGCCAGCCCGCCGCCCGGCCCTCGGTGAGCGGGGCCAGCAGCGCCAGCAGGGACACGGCCAGCAGCACCGTGCCGGGGCCGTCCACCCGCTCCGGGTGCTGGGAGCGGGTCTCCGGGACGGCCCGGGCCGCCAGCACCAGACCGACGATCACGACCGGCACGTTGACCAGGAACACCGAGCGCCAGCCGGTGCCCGCGATGTCCGCGGCGACCAGGACGCCGCCGAGGATCTGCCCGGCCACCATGGACAGACCGGCGGTCGCGCCGTACAGGCCCATCGCCTTGGCACGGCGGGGGCCCGACGTGGCCGCCTGGATCGTGGCGAGCACCTGCGGCAGCATCGCGGCGGCCGACGCGCCCTGCGCCACGCGGGCCGCGACCAGCGACCAGGCGTCCGGTGCGAGTCCGCACGCCAGCGAGGTCAGGCCGAAGGCCGCCATGCCGCCCAGGAAGAGGCGGCGCCGGCCGAACAGGTCGCCGAGCCGGCCGCCGAGGACGAGCAGGGCGGCGTACGCCACTCCGTACCCGGCGACGACGAGTTCGAGGACGGCCTCGCTCGCGTGGAGGTCCTTGCCCATGGTGGGCAGGGCGACGTTCACGATGAAGAAGTCGATGAGGGGCAGTGCCGCGGCCAGCAGCACCGTGAACAGTCCGAGACCGCTGAGCGCGGGTGGCGCCGCGGGCATGGGGGTCCCCCCTGCTCGAGCGGATTCGAGAGCTTCTTCGAGAGCTTGGGGGAGGACGGTGCGTGAAGTGGTGGTTTCGGTCGTCACGCTCGCGAGCCTGCGCCTGTGCTCAGACGGGTACCAGAGTGTTCCTATCCTGGTAGAAGGAGTACCTGGAAACAGGGTCCCGGTGGCGGCAGGCTGGAGGCATGACCACCATGGCCCAGGAGACGCCGGTACGGGCGCCGCAACAGGCGCCTCGGACCCGGGAAGCCGAGATCAGGCGGCACGAACTCGCCGCCTTCCTGCGTCACCGCCGCGAGCACATCGCCCCCGAGCAGGTCGGCCTGCCCCACGGCCGTCGGCGCCGTACGCCGGGACTGCGCCGCGAGGAGGTGGCGCACCTCGCCGCGGTCGGCGTCACCTGGTACACGTGGCTCGAACAGGCCCGGGACATCCAGGTCTCCGTCCAGGTCCTCGACGCCCTCGCCCGCACCCTGCTGCTCGACCCCAGCGAGCGCGCCCACCTCTTCCAGCTGGCCGGCGCCACGGATCCGACGCCGGCCACGGTGTGCCCCTCGGTCACCCCGGCGCTGCGGGCGATCCTGGAGCAGATGGAGCCCATCCCGGCGTGCCTGCAGAACAACCGGTACGACATCCTCGCCTACAACCGCACGTACTCCTTGCTGCTGTGCGACCTGGACGTGGTACCGCCCGAGGACCGCAACTGCATGATCCTGTCGTACACGCACGAGGAGTGGCGCTCCTCGATCGTGCACCTGGAGGAGACCACACGGCTGATGGCCGCCCGCTTCCGCGCCGCGATGGCCGGGCATCTCGCCGAGCCCGCCTGGAAGATGCTGCTCAAGCGGCTGCGCGCGGAGTCCCCGGACTTCTGCGAGGCCTGGGAACGGCACGAGGTGGTCGGCACCCGCACCAAGCGCAAGGAGTTCCGCAACGCCCACGTCGGTCGCATCACCGTCGACCACACCGACCTGTGGCTGAGCCCGGAGGAGGGGCCGCGGATGGTGACGTACGTACCGGCGGACGAGGAGTCGAGGGAGCGGCTGGAGAAGCTGCACGCCATAGCGCTGGCGAGGTGAACCACCTTCGGGCGCGCGGGGGTTGCATGAACCGCGCCCAGCCCCCACGCCGCTCTACGCCGAAACGCCGGCCGCCTCCCGGACTTCGGCCGCCTCCAGCCGCTCGGCCGTACGCTCAGCCGTCCTCCGGGCCCACCGACCGGAGGTGATCGCGCCCAGGGCCAGCACCGCGACCCCGCACCCCACAAGGACCCACCACCCCGGCCGCGAGGCCGAGACGAACACGTCCCTGTACGACGACGAGCCCACGCCCGAGGCCAGCAGCGCGCCGACCACCGCGACCCCGAGCGTCTGCCCGAGCTGACGGCTGGTCGAGGCGACCGCCGCGGCGACACCCGCCTGGGCGCGCGGCATGCCGGAGACCGCCGTGTTGGTGATGGGGGCGTTGACGAAGCCGAAGCCGATGCCGAACAGGACGTACCCGATGACGAGCGTCACGTCCGAGGTCTCGGCCTCGAAGGCCGCGAACAGCACCGCGCTCACCGTCATCGCGGCCCCCGCGATCAGCAGTGGCACCCGTGGACCCCGGCTGCCGACCAGCCGCCCGGACAGCGGCGCGCACAGGAACGTCGGCGCCGCCATCGGCAGCATCCACAGGCCCGCGTGCAGGGCGTCCAGGCCGCGCACGTTCTGCAGGTACAGCGTGGACAGGAACAGGAAGCCGCCGAGGGCCGCGAACGCGCTGATCGCGATCACCGTGGCCCCGCTAAACGGCGCCGAGTGGAAGAAGCGCAGGTCGATGAGGGGTTCGGTGCGGCGCGGTTCGTACCGGAGCAGGGCGAGCAGGGCCACGAGCGCCACGGCCGCGAAGGGCAGGATCGTGGGGAGGCCGGAGTCCGGGGCCTCGATGATCGCGTACGTCAGGGAACCGAACAGGGCGATCACCAGCAGCTGGCCGACCGGGTCGGGGCGGCGGGCCTTCGGCGCGCGGGACTCGGGGACGAAGCGCAGGGTGAGCAGGAGCGCGGCGAGGCCCACCGGCAGGTTGACCCAGAAGATCGAGCGCCAGCCGACCGACTCCACCAGCAGCCCGCCGACCAGTGGCCCGGCGGCCATGGATATGCCGACCACGGCGCCCCACGCGCCGATCGCGCGGGCGCGCTCGCGCGGGTCGGTGAAGGTGTTGGTGATGATCGACATGGCGACCGGGTTGAGCATCGAGCCGCCGACCGCCTGCACCATGCGGAACGCGACCAGCAACTCCAGATTCGGGGCGAGGGAGCACAGCAGCGAGCCGATGCCGAAGACGATCAGGCCCGTCATGAAGACGCGCTTGCGGCCGATCCGGTCGGCCGTGGAGCCCGCGAGCATCAACAGCGAGGCCAGCACCAGCGTGTACGCGTCGATCGTCCACTGCAGGCCCGATGTGCTCGCGTGCAGCTCGCGCTGCATCGACGGCAGGGCGACGTTCAGAACGGTGTTGTCGAGGCTCACGATCAGCAGGCTCATGCAGCAGATCGCGAGCACCAGCAGACGTCGTCGGTGGCTGAGCTCCGGCATGCGCCCATGGTACGTGGATTTCGATAGTGCGGTTAACTAATGACCGATACATGGTCATGGTCGGCGGTTTCCACAGGTTGAAGCGAGTACCCGTCGGCGTACGGGACAATGGAGCAATGTCCAAGCCGTCCACGCCCGTGTCCCCGTTGCAGATCGGTCCACACACGGTGCAGCCGCCCGTTGTGCTCGCACCGATGGCCGGGATCACCAACGCGCCCTTCCGCACCCTGTGCCGGGAGCTCAGCGGCGGCAAGGGCCTGTTCGTCAGCGAGATGATCACCACCCGGGCCCTGGTCGAGCGCAACGACAAGACCATGCAGCTGATCAGGTTCGACGCGAGCGAGCAGCCGCGCTCGATCCAGCTGTACGGCGTCGACCCGGCGACCGTCGGCAAGGCCGTCCGCATGATCGCGGAGGAGGACCTCGCCGACCACATCGACCTGAACTTCGGCTGCCCGGTGCCGAAGGTGACCCGCAAGGGCGGCGGCTCCGCGCTGCCGTACAAGCGGAACCTGCTGCGGGCGATCCTGCGCGAGGCGGTCAGCGGCGCCGGTGACCTCCCGGTCACGATGAAGATGCGCAAGGGCATCGACGACGACCACCTCACCTACCTCGACGCCGGCCGGATCGCCGTCGAGGAGGGCGTGACGGCCATAGCGCTGCACGGGCGCACCGCCGCCCAGCACTACGGCGGCACGGCCGACTGGGACGCCATCGCGCGCCTGAAGGAACACGTGCCGGAGATCCCGGTCCTCGGCAACGGCGACATCTGGTCGGCCGAGGACGCGGTGCGGATGGTGCGCGAGACCGGCTGCGACGGCGTGGTCGTGGGCCGCGGGTGCCTGGGCCGACCGTGGCTGTTCGCGGACTTGGTGGCTGCCTTCGAGGGCCGGGACGACGACCTCAGGCGGCCCGCCCTGCGCGAGGTCGCGGACGTCATGGTCCGGCACGCGACCCTGCTCGGCGAGTGGATCGGCGACGAGTCGCGGGGCGTCATCGACTTCCGCAAGCACGTCGCTTGGTACCTCAAGGGCTTCGCGGTCGGCTCCGAGATGCGCAAGCGGCTCGCGATCACCTCCTCGCTGGAGGAACTGCGCGCCGGCCTGGCCGAGCTGGACCTCGACCAGCCCTGGCCCGTCGGCGCCGACGGGCCCCGCGGCCGTACGTCCGGCAACAACCGGGTGGTGCTGCCGGACGGCTGGCTGAAGGACCCGTACGACTGCGCGGGCGTCACCGAGGACGCGGAACTGGACACCTCCGGGGGCTGAACCGGCCCGCGGCGCGGCCCTCTCGGCGGCGTCAGCCCTTGGACGGGTGCGGGGTCGAGCCGTACGCCGTCAGGAAGCGGTCGCGGAAGGAGCTCATCTTCCACACCGGGGCGTTGTGCGCGGGGCGCAGGCCGTCGCTCCAGCCCCAGTCGGCGATCTTGTCGAGGACCTTCGGGTCCTTGGCGACGATCGCGCACGGTACGTCACGGCTGGCGTGGTTGCCGCTGACCCGGGAGATGGGCTGGTGGTCGCCGAGGACGACGAGCACGGTGTTGTCGTTGCCGTAGCGCTCCAGCCACTGGGTGAGGGCGGTCACCGAGTACTGGACCGACTTGCCGTACTCCTCCCGCGACCGGGGGGCGCTGGTGATGATGTCCGCCGGCTTGTTGCCGGCCGCCTGGATGCCCTTGAAGACCGAGCCGTCGCCGAGCTGGTCCCAGCCGACCATCTTCGGGATCGGTGCCCAGGGCTGGTGGCTGGAGGTCAGGATGACCAACGATGTCAGCGGCTTGTCGTGCTTCTTGCCGTGCTCCAGGCGCTGGAAGGCCTGCAGGGCGTACTGGTCGGGCATGGTCGACCAGCTGAACTTCGGCCCCTTGTAGCCCATCTGGAAGGCGTTGTAGACCTTGTCGAGGCCGTACCACTTCGCCTCCGGCCAGCCCTTCTGCACGCCCGGCATGATGCCGACGGTGTCCCAGGCGCCGGTCTTCCTGAACGCCTCGGTGAGGGTGAGGTGGTCGCCGGCGGTCACCGTGCGGTAGCGGTTCTGGTTGTCGATCCACAGGCCCGACATGAACGTGGAGTGGCCGAGCCAGCTGCTGCCGCCGTACGTCGCCGACGTCAGCCAGCCGCTCTTGGCGTGGAAGCCCGCCTTGGCCAGGGCCTGCGTGCTGGTGTCGAGGGTCTTGTCGACGCCGGGCGCCATGATCGGGTCCTCGATGGCGCTGCGGCCGTAACTCTCGATGAACGTGAAGATCATGTCCTTGCCGCGCAGGTCGGGCACGAGCTGGCTGCCCGGGGTGTTGCCGAACGCGTCGGCCTTCGCCGTCTTCGAGAACTCCCGCTCGTCCCGGATCGTCGAGCGCACCGCCTGCTCGCGGTACTTGATCATCGCGACCGTGTGCTGGGCGGCCAGCGGGACGCCGGAGACCTGAAGGTTCAGGGTGGCGCAGGTCATCCAGGCCGCGCTGACGAGGAGCAGTCCGCGGGTCGAGCGGGCCTTGTTGCGGCCCAGGAAGGTGCCGACGCGGACGACCGCCAGTGCCATCACGGCGAGCAGGACGAGCACGAGGAGGATGACGCCGACGGTGGCGAGCAGTGCCGTCGTCCTGCCCATGGTGTCCCCGAGGTAGGACTGGGCGTCGTCCAGCAGTTGCCAGTCCAGGATCACGTTGAAGCTGCGGCCCAGGTACTCGTTGAATCCGACGTCCGTCAGGTTCAGCACGGTCAGCACGCCGAGCGCCAGCCCGCCGAGGACCGCCGCGACCAGGCGTGGCCTGCGCGGCAACGCGATCAGCACAGCCGCCCCGAGCAGCGCCTCCACCGGGATGCGGGTGAACTCCGCGATCTGGAACTGCTCCCTCTTGTTCGGCAGGAGCAGGGCGACGACGACGAGGGCCAGCGCCAGGAGGGTCACCGTGAGGGAGATGACCTGCGCGCCGACGGGGTGCTCGCCCCGCCAGCGACGGTAGGCCTGCCGGACGGGCGGGAGGCGGAGGGCACGGAGGCCAAAGCGGGGGGTGGGGCCGAGGGTGGCGTCTTCGGCCGCGGGTTTGCCGGGTTCGGCTGCCGGTTGGTCG
>NZ_JBEXHW010000001.1:147506-204340 GCF_040608235.1 Streptomyces sp. NPDC005202
GGTCGGCCTGGGCCGCGGGTTTGCCGGGTTCGGCTGCCGGTTGGTCGGCCTGGGCCGCGGGTTTGCCGGGTTCGGCTGCCGGTTGGTCGGCCTGGGCCGCGGGTTTGCCGGGTTCGGCTGCCGGTTGGTCGGCCTGGGCTGGGGGGTCGTCGGGTTGGGCTGTGGTTTCGTCGGGTTCGGTGACGGGTGCGGCGGCTTCCGCGGTGGCCTCCGGAGCGGGGGAGTCCGCCGTTGCGGGGGTCGCAGTCCCGGCTTGGGGGTCGGGTGCGCCGGCCTTCGTGGACGTGGCCTCGGCCTCGGGGCCGGGCGCGGCCGGCTCGGAGGGTGCGGCCTCGGCCCGTGCGGTCGGCACGGTGGCTTCGGCTGTGCCGGGCTCGCCCGCCGGGGAGTCGGCTTCCGCGGGCGCGTCCTTGGTCTCGGCGGCAGCGGCGGTTGCCTCCGGTTCTTCCGCCCCGGTCCTCTCCGGTGGCCGGACCTCGCCCTCGGCAACCCCGGCCGTATCCGATGACTGGCGAATGCTCGTGTGCTGAGGCAACCCGAAGGTCCTTCCGTGCGAGGCCCGTGACGGAGCGGCGGGCCATGCTGGGGAGGCCGGCCCGCCTCAATCCCGTACGGCCGGCCTCCCTCCCCTGTTCACGACGCTCGGCAAACACCCGGCAAACGCCTCGTCAACCGTGTGGCTAGGCCCCTCCGACCGCCGTCAGCAGCGCCAACGGAGCCGCCGCCGAGCGGGACTCCCGCACGCACGCGTGCGGGTAGGGTACCGGCTCCCCGTGGGTGTCGCGGCCGTAGCCGGCGAGGACCTCGGGGAGGCGGTGGCCGGTGGCGGTCGCCGCGTCGATCAGGGCGTGGGCGACCGTGCGGGCCTCGTCGTGCAGGCCGTAGCGGGCCAGGCCCAGCGTGATCAGCGCGTTGTCGTGCGGCCAGACCGAACCGCGGTGGTACGACAGGGGGTGGTACGCCGGCTGTCCGGCCGCCAGGGTCCGTACGCCCCAGCCCGAGAAGAAGTCCGGTTCCAGGAGCCGTCGGCCCACGGCCTCCCCGTACTCCTTGTCCAGCAGCCCCGACCACAGCAGGTGCCCGGCGTCCGACGCCAGCGCGTCCACCTGGCGGCCGTGGCCGTCCAGGGCGAGTGCCGGGAAGGACTCCTTGCGCATCCAGAAGTCCCGCTGGAAGCGGTCGCGCAGATCGCCGGCGGCCTGTTCCAGCAGGGCCGCGTAGACCTCGTCCTCCCACACCGTGCGCGCGACCCAGGCCGTGCGGCGCAGCGCGTCGTACGCGTAGCCCTGGGCCCCCGCCGCCATCACCGGGCCGGATGCTCGGGTGCCGTCGGCCGAGCAGATGGCGCCGGGGGAGTCCTTCCAGTTCTGGTTGGCGAGGCCGCCCTCGTCTGCGCGGTAGACGAGGTAGCCGCGCGAGGTCAGCCCGCCGTGGTCCAGCATCCAGCCGATCGCCGCCCGCGCGTGCGGCTCCAGGTGCCCGGCAAGGGCCGCGTCCCCGGTGTGCTCGACGTACGTGCCCAGCAGGACGAGGAACAGCGGGGTCGCGTCCACCGAGCCGTAGTACCGCCCGAACGGCACCTGCCCGAAGTGCGCCAGCTCCCCGTGCCGCACCTCGTGCACGATCTTGCCGGGCTGGGCCACCGCCCCCGTGCTGGTCTCCCTGGCCTGCGTCGCGGCGAGGGCAAGCAGCGTGGCGGCGGCCGGCCGGGGGCGGTAGGGGAGGGCGAACAGCGAGGTGAGGAGGGCGTCGCGGCCCAGCAGGGTCAGGAACCAGGGGGCTCCGGCGGCCGGGACGCGCAGCTCCTCGCCGTCCGGGCCGGTCGCCGGGACCTGGAGCGCGGCGAGGTCGGCGAGGCCGCGGGCGCAGGCCGCCGCCAGCTCCGGCCAGCCGGTCGGGAAGGCCACGCCTTCCAGGAACTCGCCTTCGAGGGCAAGGAGTTGATCGTTCACGGTGGAAGGGGAGCGCGGCACCCGCACGGCTCGTTTGTCCCCGTGCGGGCGGGCCATCACCCGCAGTGTGAGCTCCGCCGTGCCGTGCGGTTCGAGGTCCAGCGTCCACACCAGGCGGCGGGCGCCGGTGCCGGTCTCCTCGACACCGTCCGGGGCGGGCTCGGCGGTCACCGTCGTACAGGACCGCCATGCGCCGCGCCGGTAGGTGAACTCCACGCCGTCGTCGAGGATCTGACGGGAGCGTACGACGCCGGTCTTGGCGTAGGTGCGGTGGTCGGAGCGCACCTCGAACTGGTCGGTGAAGTCGGCGTCGGCGGTGACCGCGAGGCGGACCGTCGTCGGCACCGGGCGGTTGCTGGTCACGCGCAGGGACTCGACGAAGGCGCTGTCGGCGACGGCCTGTTCGCGGAAGAGCGTGTACGCCGGCGGCTCGGTGCGACCGCCGCGCGGTACGAGGACGCAGCGCGCGGTGTCCCCGTCCGCGACCGGTGCCAGCGCCTCCGGCACGGCGCCGTCGACGGTCAGCTGCCACCGGCTCAGATGACGGGCGTCCCGCACGAACAGCCCGTCCGGGGAGCTGCCGTTCCGCACGCCGCTGATGTCCCCGCCGTCGCCCACGGCGGCGAACGTCGTGCCGTGCACGAGCAGATGATGCCGGTCCGTCATCCCAGGTCCCCTCCCTTGACGCCCTTGACGTGCTTGCTGTGCTGGTCGAACGTGCCGATGTCCGTGGGGGACACGCCGTCTCCGTGGGAGACGCCGTGTCCGTGGGGATCGTGCAGCAGGTCGAGCGTGAGCGCGGCGGTCCAGCCGAAGCCGAGCGCCCCGCAGGCCTCGCCGGTGTACGGGTCGACGTACTCGGCGAACCCGGTCGCGTCGGCGGTGCGCAGGACCGCCTCCCGCAACGCGTCGGCCCGCTCGCGCTCGCCGTGCACCCGCAGTCCGCGCTCCACCAGCCAGCTGGTGTTGAACCAGGCCGGCCCCCGCCAGTAGCGGTGCGGGTCGAAGGCCTCGCCGAGGAGGTCGTAGCTCGGGACGAGGCGCGTGGCGCCGCCCAGCCCGAAGTGCGGTCCGCAGAGGGTGCGGACGAGGGTGGCGGTGAGGTCGCGGGGGAGGCCGGGCAGGAGCAGGGGGATCAGGCCTGAGACGCTGCGCTCGAAGATCAGCTCCCCGCTCCGCACGTCCCGGCAGAAGAACATCCCCTGAGCCGGGTCCCACAGCCGCTCGATCAGCGCCGTCGTCAGGCGTTCGGCGCGCGCGTGCCGGGCGGTGCCGGTCGCGCCCAGCTCGTGGGCGATCCGCGCCAGTGCGTGTTCCGAGGCGATCAGCAGGGCGTTGAACGCCGGGTCCTCCACCGCGAACTCGACCGACCCGTCGGTGTATCCGCGGTCCCGGTAGTCCGTCGCCAGCCGCACGTACCGCCCGTAGTCCAGGTCCGTCGGCCGGTCCTCGGGGGAGCCGTGGTCGAGGTCGGCGCGGCGGAAGGAGCGGGCCGGGGCCGGGGTGATGCGGGAGAGCGGGGCGTCCCAGCAGGGGCTGTTGTCCATGCCCTGCTCCCAGGGGTGTACGACGGACGCGAGCCCGCCGCCGCCCAGGTCGCGGCGGTGCAGCAGATAGCGGTGCCAGGCGGCGAGCCGCGGGTGGACCCGGGCCAGGAAGCCGCGGGCCCGCGACAGCCCGGGGTCGGCGCGGTGCACCAGCCAGGCGGCCAGCGCGTGCACCGGTGGCTGCACGATGCCCGAGGTCTGTACGGTGCGCGGGGCGCCCGCGGCGCGACCCGCGGTCGGGGAGCGCCAGAAGTCGGGGCTCGGGAAGTAGGCGTCGAGCGGGACGGAGGGGCTGAAGACGATGTGCGGGACGCGCCCGTCGGCCCACTGGGCGTCCAGCAGCGTCTCCAGCTCCGTCTGGGCTCGTAACGGCGAGATGTGCCGCAGGCCGACGGCGATGAACGCGGAGTCCCAGGACCACTGGTGCGGGTACAGCCCGCGTGAGGGCACCGTGGACGTTCCCGTCCAGTTGCCCTCCAGCACGCGCACGGCCCTGAGGTGCAGCGAACTCGCCGGCGCCGCCGGATCGTATGCAACGGCGGGCTCCGCGGGATGGGCGGTGAGCTGGGCAGTGCGATCCACTCGGGGCTCCCCGAAGACGTTCCGGCCGACCGGTTCGGCTGTGGCTACCGTAGAGTTACGTCTATTTAACAGGCAAAACTCACTATGTAATGCAGGATTGAGAAACACAAGGGGGTGCGCATGACCGGAAGTCCCGGAAGGACGGGGAAGAGCGGGAGTCAGGCGAGCGCCGGCGATCTGCTCGAACTCGTGCGCAGCGGCCGTGCCACCACACGCGGCGCCCTCCAGCAGGCCACCGGACTGTCCCGCGCGACCGTCGGTCAGCGCCTGGACCGGCTCTTCCGCGCGGGCTGGCTGCGCGAGGGCGCCGGCGGTCCCGTGGACTCCCCGCTGGGAGGCCGCCCGTCCATCACCCTCGAGTTCGACGACGCCCACGCGGTCGTCCTCGCCGCCGACCTCGACACCCGGCACGCGCGTGCGGCCGTACTCTCGCTCACCGGCGAGATATTCGCCGAGCACACTGGCACCCTGGTCATCGAGGACGGCCCGGACGCGGTGCTCGGCGAGCTCGGCCACTGGTTCGCCGAGTTGCTGGAGAAGGCCGGTCACCGGGCGGACGAGGTCTGCGGCATCGGGCTCGCGGTGCCGGGCCCGGTCGACAGCGAGACGGGCCGGGTCGTGCAGCCGCCGATCATGCCGGGCTGGGACGGCTACGACATCACAGGCCGCCTGGCACGAGCCTTCACCGAGCACACGGGCGCGCCGGCCGTGCCGGTCCTCGTGGACAACGACGCCAACCTCATGGCCTACGGCGAACAGCGCACCGGCTACCCGGACTGCTCGGCCTTCGTACTGGTCAAGGTGTCCACCGGTATCGGCGCGGGGGTTGTGGTCGACGGTTCCGTCTACCGGGGCATCGACGGCGGCGCCGGGGACATCGGGCACATCCGGGTCGGCGCGGAGGCGCTGTGCCGGTGCGGGTCCTACGGCTGTCTGGCCGCCGTCGCGAGTGGTGGCGCCGTGGCGCGGCGGCTCGCCGAGGCCGGGGTGCCGGCCGCCTCCGGCTCGGACGTACGGGACCTGCTGGCGGCCGGGCACCCGGAGGCGGCCGCGCTCGCGCGCGAGGCCGGGCGGCGCGTCGGGGACGTGCTGGCGACGGTCGTCACGCTGCTCAACCCCGGCGTGCTGATGATCGCGGGAGACCTGGCCGGGACGCCCTTCCTCACCGGCGTACGGGAGTTGCTGTACCAGCGGGCGCTGCCGCGCTCGACGGCCCATCTGGACGTGGTGACCTCGCGGCTCGGCGAGCGGGCCGGGCTGGTGGGCGCCGGGGCGCTGGTCGTGGAGTACCTGTACGCGCCGGAGCGGGTGGAGGAGCGGTTGCTGGCGCTCGGGGTGTGACGGTGCTCTCCGGCGCCGGTGTGACAGCGATGTTTCTGTCCGGAGTCCCGTCCGCATGGTGAAATCCGGTCGCCTGTGGCAGCGTGATTCTCGCCACCCTTGATAAGGGTTGCGCTCAGATGAGCGGATCTTGAGCGGCTGCACTTCTCCAAGGGGTGGCACTCAGTGCCACCCCTTGATCGTTCATCGATCGAAATCAGGCGTGCCAAGAACCGCTCATATGAGCGGATGGGTGGGTTTACGGGCGTTGACTCGTTCAAGAAGTGAAAACATCCGGCCCTGACGACTTGCCAAGCCTTGACTTTCGATCCGCTGGCGGACGAGTGGTTACAGGCGCATGACGCACAAGTAGACGTACCCGCAAGCCTTTGATCTGGGTATGTTCCTCGCCGTCAGGGCAGCCACCGCGTCCTCGAGGAGTCGAGACCCGTGTCGGAAAACAAAGATCCCCAGGTAGCTGAGCGCGGCACCAGCGTTGAGGGCGTGAAGTTCGTTTACGACTTCACCGAGGGCAACAAGGACCTCAAGGACCTCCTCGGCGGCAAGGGTGCCAACCTTGCCGAGATGACCAACCTGGGCCTTCCGGTCCCTCCGGGCTTCACCATCACCACCGAGGCCTGCAAGGTCTACCTCGACAGCGGCGAGGAGCCCGCGGCACTGCGTGACGAGGTGAGTGCGCACCTCGAGGCGCTCGAGAAGAAGATGGGCAAGAAGCTCGGCCAGCCCGACAACCCCCTCCTCGTGTCGGTCCGTTCCGGGGCGAAGTTCTCCATGCCGGGCATGATGGACACCGTCCTGAACATCGGTCTCTCCGACAAGTCCGTGCAGGGCCTGGCCAAGCAGGCCGGCGACGAGCGCTTCGCCTGGGACTCCTACCGCCGCCTGATCCAGATGTTCGGCAAGACCGTCCTCGGCGTCGACGGCGACCTCTTCGAGGACGCGCTGGAGAAGGCCAAGGAGGCCAAGAAGGTCACGGTCGACACCGAGCTGGACGCCGCCGACCTGAAAAAGCTGGTCACCAAGTTCAAGAAGATCGTCAAGACCGAGGCCGGCCGGGACTTCCCGCAGGACCCGCGCGAGCAGATGGACCTCGCCATCAAGGCGGTCTTCGACTCCTGGAACGGCGAGCGCGCCAAGCTCTACCGCCGCCAGGAGCGCATCCCGCACGACCTCGGCACGGCCGTCAACATCTGCTCGATGGTGTTCGGCAACCTGGGCCCCGACTCCGGCACCGGTGTCGCCTTCACCCGCGACCCCGCCTCCGGCCACCAGGGCGTCTACGGCGACTACCTGCAGAACGCCCAGGGCGAGGACGTCGTGGCGGGCATCCGCAACACCGTCCCGCTGGCGGAGCTGGAGCGCATCGACAAGAAGTCGTACGACCAGCTCATGCAGATCATGGAGACCCTGGAGAACCACTACAAGGATCTCTGCGACATCGAGTTCACCATCGAGCGCGGCCAGCTGTGGATGCTGCAGACCCGCGTCGGCAAGCGCACCGCCGGTGCCGCCTTCCGTATCGCGACCCAGCTGGTGGACCAGGGCCTGATCGACGAGGCCGAGGCGCTGCAGCGCGTCACCGGCGCTCAGCTCGCGCAGCTGATGTTCCCGCGCTTCGACGAGAACGCGAAGGTCGAGCTGGTCGGCCGGGGCATCGCTGCCTCCCCGGGCGCTGCGGTCGGCAAGGCGGTCTTCGACTCGTACACGGCGGTGAAGTGGTCGCGGTCGGGCGAGAAGGTCATCCTGGTCCGCCGTGAGACCAACCCCGACGACCTGGACGGCATGATCGCGGCCGAGGGCATCCTGACCTCCCGCGGGGGCAAGACCTCCCACGCGGCCGTGGTGGCCCGCGGCATGGGCAAGACCTGTGTCTGCGGCGCCGAGGAGCTCGAGGTCGACACCAAGCGCCGCCGGATGACGGTGCCGGGCGGACACGTCGTCGAGGAGGGCGACGTGATCTCCATCGACGGCTCGACGGGCAAGGTGTACCTGGGCGAGGTCCCGGTCGTGCCGTCCCCGGTCGTGGAGTACTTCGAGGGCCGGATGCACCCGGGCGCCGACGACGCCGACGAGCTGGTCGAGGCGGTCCACCGGATGATGGCCTTCGCCGACCGCAAGCGCCGCCTGCGGGTGCGGGCAAACGCGGACAACGCCGAGGACGCGCTGCGCGCCCGCCGCTTCGGCGCCCAGGGCATCGGCCTGTGCCGCACGGAGCACATGTTCCTCGGTGACCGCCGCGAGATGGTGGAGCGCCTGATCCTGGCCGACACCGAGGCCGAGCGCGAGGAGTCCCTGAAGCAGCTGCTGCCGCTGCAGAAGCAGGACTTTGTGGAGCTGTTCGAGGCGATGGACGGCCTCCCGGTGACGATCCGCCTCCTCGACCCGCCGCTGCACGAGTTCCTCCCCGACATCACGGAGCTGTCGGTTCGCGTGGCGCTCGCGGAGTCCCGCCAGGAGCCGCACGAGAACGAGCTGCGCCTGCTCCAGGCGGTGCACCGCCTGCACGAGCAGAACCCGATGCTGGGCCTGCGCGGCGTACGCCTCGGCCTGGTGGTGCCCGGCCTGTTCACGATGCAGGTCCGCGCCATCGCGGAGGCGGCGGCCGAGCGCAAGGCCGCGAAGGGCGACCCGCGCGCCGAGATCATGGTCCCGCTCGTCGGCACGGTCCAGGAGCTGGAGATCGTGCGCGAGGAGGCCGACCAGGTCATCGCCGAGGTGCAGGCGGCGACGGGTACGGAGCTGAAGCTGGCGATCGGCACGATGATCGAGCTGCCGCGCGCCGCGCTGACCGCCGGTCAGATCGCCGAGGCGGCGGAGTTCTTCTCCTTCGGCACCAACGACCTGACCCAGACGGTGTGGGGCTTCAGCCGGGACGACGTGGAGGCTTCGTTCTTCACCGCGTACCTGGAGAAGGGCATCTTCGGAGTGTCGCCGTTCGAGACGATCGACAAGGACGGCGTCGGCTCCCTGGTGAAGGCCGCCGCGAAGGCCGGTCGTCAGACCCGCCCCGACCTGAAGCTCGGCGTCTGCGGCGAGCACGGCGGTGACCCCGAGTCCGTCCACTTCTTCCACGAGGTGGGCCTGGACTACGTCTCCTGTTCCCCCTTCCGCATCCCGGTAGCCCGCCTGGAGGCGGGCCGGGCGGCGGTCCAGGCGGAGGGGAGCGACCACCGGTAGAAGCCGGCAGGCTCCCGGAGGCCGGTCGAACGCCGGAGCCGTCGCCTGTCACCCTGACCCTCACCGACGGGGCGACGGCCCCGGATCACGAAGAGAGGGCGGCACCCTTGTGCGGGGGTGCCGCCCTCTCGGCTGTCCACCTGGACCCTCGACCTGGACCCTCGACGACGCGTCAGGGGAGCGGCTGTGGCACGCCTCCGAGCGGCCGACGGGGGTCCTGCGGCGCGCCTGGAGATGTAAGGGGGACGTCCTTCGGTCAGGGGGACGTCCTCCGGTCAGGGGTCCTCCGGTCAGAGCGAGGCGCCGCTGTCGATCAGCAGGTCGGTGCCGACGACCGGGGCGGCCTCGTCCGACGCCAGGTACAGCACCGCCGCCGCGACCTCCTCCGTGGCCGACACCCGGCCCAGGGGCAGCTCGTTCCCGACCCGCGCCGCCCGCTGGGCCTCCGTCTCGCCGGGGCGGCGGGACATGGCCGTGGCGGTGGGGCCGGGGCTGACGGTGTTGATGCGGACGCCGTCGGCGATGTGGTCGAGGGCGGCGGACCTGGTCAGCGCCGTGACGGCCGCCTTGGAGGCGGCGTATGCGGCGACGCCGGGGCGGTGGCTGTGGATGCCGAGGTTGGAGGAGACGTTGACGATCGCCCCGCCGGCCGGTTGGGTGCGCATCTGGCGGATCTCGGCCTGGAGGGTAGGAAGTCGCCGGTGACGTTGATGTCGAGGAGGGTCTGCCAGTCGGGCTCCGCCAGGTCGGCGAGGGGCCTGCCGCACGCCCGCGTTGTTGACGGCCACGTCGAGCGGGCCGAAGCGGTCGACGGCGGCCGTGACCAGGGCCTGCGTCTCGGCGGCGCGGGACACGTCCGCGGTCACCGCCAGGGCCTTGCCGCCCAGCCCCTCGATCTCGGTCGCCACCTCCTCGAGCGGCCCCGCGGTGCGCCCGGCGACGACCACGTTCGCCCCCTCCCGCGCGAACGCGAGCGCGACGGCCCGTCCGATGCCGGAGCCCGCGCCGGTCACGAGGGCGGTCCTGCCGGAGAAGCAATTGGTCATGATCTCCCCTTGGAGTGGGACGGCTTTTCTTGACCAATCGGTTCAATATGAGAGCGTAAAGAAACGCACCCCCGTGGAGGTGCGTCTCTCAGTCGAGCAGCGCCAGTGCCTGCTCCGCCGCGTCCCGGACGCGGGTTGGGTCCGACGACGCCTTGCCGACCACGCGCAGGCCCTGCAGCAGTACGAGCAGCATGCGGGCGAGGGTGAGCGGATCGCGGTCGGCGGGCAGTTCGCCCTGGGCCTGGGCGCGGACCAGGGCGGAGTGCAGCAGGGTCTCGACGTGGTCCCAGCTGTGCTCCACCCGGCGGGCGGCGGCCTGGTCGTGTGGGCCGAGTTCAACCGCCGTGTTGGTGACGAGGCAGCCGCATTCCCGCGTGTCCTCGGCCGCTGCCTCGGCGGCGAACCGGCGGACGACCGCGCGCACGGCGGGCAGCGCGGGACCCGGCTGGGACAGTTCCCGCACCAGCCGGGGGTCGTGCGTCTGCCCGTACCGGTCCAGCGCCTTCAGATACAGCTCGTGCTTGCTGCAGAAGGTCGCGTAGAGGCTGGCGCGTCCGATGCCGAGGTGCTCGACGAGGTCGGACATCGACGTCGCCTCGTAGCCGCGCCGCCAGAACAGCTCGAGGGCTGACTCCAGCGCGGCATCCGGGTCGAACTCCTTGGTCCTGGCCACGTGTCGCAGCCTAGGTATTTCTGGAACGATCAGTCAAGGAAGGCGCTCTACGCCGTCCGCACCTCGTACGCCGTCACCCGCACCCGCGCGTCGTCCAGGCACTGCCCGGAGACCAGGTCGAAGCGCTGCTTCAGCAGGGGCGAGGCGACGAACGGGCGCCCCTGGTGGGTGCCGGTCAGGCCGCGGGAGAGGACCGCGGCGCCGCTGAACGGGTCGCGGTTGTCGATGCCGTACAGGCGGCCCGACCGGTCGCGGAAGAGGGCCACCTGGCGGCCCTCCGGCAGCAGGGCCGCCACACCGCGGCCCGGGAGCAGCATGCTCAGGTCGCAGATGGTGAACCAGTCGCCGTCGAGCTGCAGTTGGACCTTCAGGTCGGTCGTCTCGGGTGCCAGGGTCATCGCTGGGCGCTTCCTTCCAGGGCGTCTTCCATGGGGCGCATGCCGATGGACAGCAGCGGCAGGTCGGGCTTGATCTGGTCGCGCTCGGGGACGAAGCCGACGACCGGGTCGGGGGTGTCCGGCGCGTTCACGAAGGACACGAACCGGGCCAGCTTCTCGGGGTCGTTGATGGTCTCGGCCCACTCGTCGCGGTAGTTGGCCACATGCGCGGCCATCAGGGACTCCAGCTCGTCGCAGATGCCGAGGGAGTCGTGCACCACCACGTCCCGCACGTGGTCCAGGCCGCCCGGGATCCGCTCCAGCCATGTGCTCGTGCGTTCCAGGCGGTCGGCGGTGCGGATGTAGAACATCAGGAACCGGTCGATCAGACGGACCAGTTCGGCGTCGGACAGATCCTGCGCCAGCAGGTCCGCGTGGCGCGGGGTGGCGCCGCCGTTGCCGCCGATGTACAGGTTCCAGCCGCTCGCGGTGGCGATGACGCCGAAGTCCTTCGACTGGGCCTCCGCGCACTCGCGGGCGCAGCCGGAGACCGCCGACTTGAGCTTGTGCGGGGAGCGCAGTCCCCGGTAGCGCAGCTCCAGGTCGATCGCCATGCGGACGGAGTCCTGGACGCCGTACCGGCACCAGGTCTGCCCGACGCAGGACTTCACCGTGCGCAGCGCCTTGCCGTACGCGTGGCCCGACTCGAAGCCGGCGTCCACCAACCGGGCCCAGATCAGCGGAAGTTGCTCCACCCGCGCGCCGAACATGTCGATGCGCTGCCCGCCGGTGATCTTCGTGTAGAGCCCGAAGTCCCGGGCGATCTCGCCGATCACGATCAGCTTCTCCGGGGCGATCTCACCGCCGGGGATGCGGGGCACGACCGAGTACGAGCCGTTCTTCTGCAGGTTGGCGAGGAAGTGGTCGTTGGTGTCCTGCAGGGCCGCCTGCTCGCCGTCCAGGACGTAGCCGTCGGCGCCGATCGTGGGCGCGAGCGAGGCGATGATCGAGGCGACCGCCGGCTTGCAGACCTCGCAGCCGTCGCCCCCGCGGGCGGCCTCGCGGCCGTAGCGGTCCAGCAGGTCCTGGTAGGAGGTGAGGCGCAGCGCGAGGACGATCTCGTACAGCTCCTCGCGGGTCTGCGCGAAGCAGCCGCACAGGCCCTTGTCGACCTCGACGCCGCTCGCCTCCAGCTCGGCGGTGACCAGCTGGCCCAGCACCTTGACGCAACTGCCGCAGCCCGTACCGGCCTTGGTGCACTTCTTCACCTCGGGCACGGTGGTGCACCGGTGCTCGGTGACCGCCCCGCGGATCGTGCCCTTGGTGACGTTGTGGCAGGAGCAGATGACTGCCTCGTCCGGCAGCGCGGACGGGCCGAGCTGCGCCGGTGCCCCGGCACCGGCGGGCAGCACCAGCGTCTCGGGCGAGATCGGCGGTACGGAGCCGGTGAGCGCGCGCAGCGTGCCGTACGCCTCCGCGTCGCCGACCAGGATGCCGCCGAGCAGCGTGCCGTCCCGGCCGATGACCAGCTTCTTGTACAGGCCCGAGCGCGAGTCGGAGTACACGACGTCCAGGCAGTCCTCGGCGGTGCCGTGCGCGTCGCCGAAGGAGGCCACGTCCACGCCGAGCAGCTTCAGCTTGGTGGACAGGTCGGCTCCGGTGAACTCCGCCTCGTCCGCGGCGATCGTCGCGGCGGCCGTCTCTGCCATCTCGTAGCCGGGCGCCACCAGGCCGTACACCCGGCCGTCCACGGCCTGCGCGCACTCGCCGATCGCGAAGACGTGCGGGTCGGTGACCGTGCGGCACTGCTTGTCGACGGTGATGCCGCCGCGCTCGCCGACCGCGAGGCCCGAGGCGCGGGCCAGCTGATCGCGCGGGCGGACACCGGCCGAGAACACCACCATGTCCGTGGCCAGTTCGGAGCCGTCGGACAGCTTCATCCCCGTCACCGCGCCGTCCTCGCCGGCGAGGATCTCCTGGGTGCCGGTGCCCGTATGCACGGTCAGGCCCATGTCCTCGATGGTGCGCAGCAGCGCCGCCCCGCCGCCCTCGTCGACCTGCACCGGCATCAGCCGCGGCGCGAACTCCACGATGTGCGTGTTCAGTCCCAGGCCCTTGAGCGCGCCGGCCGCCTCGAGCCCGAGGAGCCCGCCGCCGACCACCGCGCCGGTCGTGGCCCTGGTCCTCGCGTACTCCTCGATCGCGAGCAGGTCCTCGATCGTGCGGTAGACGAAGCAGCCCTCGGCGTCCTTGCCGGGGACCGGCGGGACGAAGGGGGAGGAGCCGGTGGCCAGGACGAGGACGTCGTACGACACCACCAGGCCCGAGCGGGCCGTCACCGTGCGGGCCTCGCGGTCGATCGACTCCGCCGGGTCGCCGACGTGCAGCTCGATGCCGTGGTCCTTGATGAACTCCATGTCCGTCATGGAGAGGTCCTCGGGCGTCCTCCCGGAGAAGTACGAGGTGAGCTGCACGCGGTCGTACGCGGGGCGCGGCTCCTCGCACAGCACGACCACACGGTGCGTGGCGGTCAGACCGCGCTCGGCGAGCGCTTCGAGGAAGCGCTGGCCGACCATGCCATGGCCGACGAGCACGATCGTGGGGGTGTCCGTGGACATCAGGAGCCTCCATCGTTGGTGAGCAGGTGGAGCAGGGGACCGCCGTCCGACGGGAGCGGCTCTGCTCCCTCCCAGGCGCGGGCGAGCGCGCCGACGGTGCCGAGTTCGCCGACGAGGACCCCGCCGACCAGGCGGTCGTCGCGGACGACGACCTTGCGGTAGGTGCCGCGGGTGGCGTCGGCGAGCTGCACGACGTCGTCGCCGGGGCGCGGCTCGGTCTCGCCGAAGGCGGCGAGGTCGAAGGGGGAGTCCTGCCCGGTCAGGGTGAGCCGGGTCAGGGAACGGGTGCCGGTGTAGCGGGCGTTCGCGTCCCCGGCCAGGACCTCGGCCAGCGCGTCGGCCTGTTCGAGGGCGGGGGCCGCGAGGCCGTAGACCGTGCCGTCGTGCTGGGTGCAGTCGCCGACGGCGTGGATGTGCCGGTCGGAGGTGCGGAGTTCGTCGTCGACGAGGACGCCCTTGTGCACGGCGAGGCCCGCGTCCTTGGCCAGGCCCACGCGCGGGTGGACGCCGCAGGCGAGGACCACGAGGTCGGCGTCGAGGGCGTATCCGTCGGCCATCTCCACCGAGCGGACGGCGCCGCCGACGCAGCGCACATCCCGCACCCGGCACTCGGTGTGCACCTCGATGCCGAGGTCCGTCAGGTGCCGCAGCACCAGCTTCGACGCGCCCGGGTCCAGCTGGCGCTCCATGAGCCGCTCGGCCTGCTGGGCGAGCACCACCTGGGCGCCGCGCACCGCGAGCGCGCGGGCGGCGGACACGCCGAGCAGCCCGCCGCCGATGACGACGGCCCGCACCCCCGGCCGGACCGCCTTGGACAGGCCCAGGCAGTCGTCCATGGTGCGGAAGGCGTGGACGCCCTCGGGGAGTTCGTGCCGACCGGTGGCGAACAGGCCGCGCAGCGGCGGCAGGACGGGGTTGGAGCCGGTGGCCAGGACCAGCGTGTCGTATGCGATCACCGAGCCGTCCGCGCACCGCAGCTGCCGTGCCGCGCGGTCGATGCCGGTGACCCGGGTGCGCAGCAGGCCGGCGGGCGCCGGGAGGGCGATCACCTCGGGGGCGTACCGGCCGGCCAGCACCTCGGCGAGCAGGACCCGGTTGTACGGGCGGTGCTCCTCCTCGCCGACGAGCAGCGCGGGCGTGCCGAGCTCACCGAGCCGCCGGGCGAGCGTCACGCCCGCGAGGCCGGCGCCGATCACCACCACACGCGTATTCGAGGTCATGCATCGCAGCGTGCGGCGTGGACGTTACCCGGCCGCATCACGCCTGTTTCCCGCGAGGAACGCTGCCCTCAGCGGAAGCCGGGAGGGGGTGTGAGGGTGTGCGTGGGCGCCGGGGCAGCGCTGTGACGACATCCGGCTGCCGCCCACCCAGACCGACGAGGGCGTACGGGCGGCCTTGCGGCTGCGCGCCGAGCACCCCGCTCGTTGAACGAGACGCTGGGCCGCTGGGTGCGTGGGGGAGGGCGAACATCCTGGGCGGGCTGCCGGGACACGGGCACGCGGTGAGCTGAGCCGAGGGTCCGACGGCTCAGTGGCTGCCCGTCAGATGGGCGAAGACGACCACGTTGCCCTGGTAGCCGGTGGTACGCGAGTAACCGCCACCGCAGGTGATCACCCGCAGCTCGGGTCGTTTCGCCGCCCCGTACACCTTCTCGTCGGGGAAGTCCTTCGCCTCGTACACCTCGACCGCGTCCACGGTGAACTCCGCGACGCTGCCGTCCCGCCGGTCCACCTCGATGGTGCTGCCCTTCTTCAGGGCGCCGAGGTCGTAGAAGACGGCGGGGCCATCGGTGTTGTCGACGTGGCCGGCGACGATCGCGGTGCCCTTCTCGCCGGGGGTGGTGCCGGCCTCGTACCAGCCGGCGAGGTTCTTCTTCCCCGGGGGCGGGACGTCGAGGCTGCCGGACTTGGTCAGCCCGAGGCCCATCAGCGGGGCGTTCACGCGGATCGAGGGGATGCGGATGCGGTCCGGCGGGGACGGTGGCAGCGCGGCGGCCGCGAGCCGGTCCTCACCGGGGTCGAGCAGGGCCTCGGCGGTGGAGGGCTGGGGCGGGGCATGCGTCCCGGCGCCGCTGTGCAGCAGCCATGCGCCGGAGCAGAGGGCGACCACCGTGACGGCCGCTATGGCGGTGTTGCCGATCCTTCGCATACGCACCCCTCTCCCGGACTCGATGCCCCGTACCCCCTCCGGGCCACGAGGGGCGTGGGCTCCGGAGGGGGAGGGGACATGCGGTACCGGCGGACGGACAGCGGAGGGTGTCCGTCAGATCCCGTCGCCTCTCGCCCGGCGATGCAGGAGCCAGGTACCGCCCGCGGCGGCGATGGCGAGAGCCGCCACACCGGCCGCGGTCTGCACGGGGTCGGGGCCCAGCGCGCCGCCGACCCCCGTCCTCACACTTCCTCGGGGTTGCACCTGCTCGTGAGGGGCGGTCAGCGTGACCACCAGGTCGCCCTTGGCCTGCCGGCCGCCCTCGGCGCACTGCGCGACGATCTCGTACGTCCCCGGCTGAGCGCTCTCCGGCACCCGGAACTGGCCGATCGCGTCGCCCTCGTGGGTGCTGGGCGCCAGCGTGAAGGGCCCGGCGCCGACCGCGCTGGCGTCGCCCGCCGCGGTGGCCTTGTCGCCGCAGGCCTTCGTGTTCACGGTGACCTGGCTGCCCGGTACGACCGAGGACGGGTACACCTCCAGAGGGCCGGAGTCCGCGCCGGACGCGGGCGCGGCGAGACCGCTCGCGGCGGCGACGGCGAGCGCGGTCCCGGTCAGCAGACGGGCGTTACGTCGCATCGGTGCTCCTCCGAGCTCTGCGGTGGGGACACGGCCCGCGACACCCCCATGTGCCGCCGTCGGTCGCGCCCTGCCCTTCCGAGGTAAGTGGCACAGGGGCGCGCCCGCTTCCTGAGGGGACGTCAGAATTGGGGTGAACGGGTGTCGGCGAGCCCGCCGCAGGAGGCGCGTGGAGAAACGTTTGGGCAGGTCAGAGTCGTACTGCTGACGGGCCGTCGGAAACTACCCGAAGGGCGCAGGGCGCGGGGGTGAACGGGTGACCGGGGGGTGCGGCGGGCAGGGCGTGACCTCGACAAAGGTTGAGGTATCAGGCTGTGCCGCATGAAGACGACCCTTGACACCCCCGCCCCCCTGAACGTCGCCCTCGTCGTCGGCAGCAACCGCCACGGCCGCTTCGGTCCCGTGATCGCCGACTGGCTCCTCGGCCGTCTTCGCGACCGCGCCGACCTGGTCCCGCAGGTCGTGGACGTCGCGGAGACGGACCTGCCGACGACGCTGGCGCCGACCCCGGAGGCGACGGCCGCGCTGGCGGACATCACGCCGAAGCTCGCGTCCGCGGACGCGTTCGTCGTCGTGACCCCCGAGTACAACCACTCCTTCCCCGCCGGCCTGAAGAACCTCATCGACTGGCACTTCACCGAATGGCGCGCCAAGCCCGTCGCCCTCGTCTCCTACGGCGGCCTCGCCGGCGGCCTCCGGGCCGTCGAACACCTCCGCCAGGTCTTCGCCGAACTCCACGCCGTCACGGTCCGTGACACGGTCTCCTTCCACAACGCGGGCTCGTCCTTCGACGACGAGGGCCGCCCGAAGGACCCGTCTGCCCCGGACGCGGCGGCGAAGACGATGCTGGACCAACGGGTGTGGTGGGGACGGGCGTTGCGGGAGGCGAAGGAGAGGCGGCCGTACGGAAGCTGACGCAGGCTGGTTCCCCGGATCCGCCGCCGCTCGGCCTAGCGAGGCAGTCGCGCGGCCAGGCCGTCCAGGACGACCTCCAGGCCGTAGGCGAACTTGGCGTCGCGGAGGGCGGCGGGGTCGGTGGCGGCGGCGGCCGTGTCGGCGTAGGAGTCGGCGAGGTGGGTGTGGGCGGAGGCGGCCTGCTGGGCGGCGGGCATGAGGCGGGCGATGAAGTCCGCCTCGGTCTCGCCGGAGCGGAGCGGCCTGATGCTGGTCCTCACCCAGTACCTGCAGTTCGTCCTCGGCTACTCGGCCGTCAAGGCGGGCCTCGCCTTCCTCCCCCTGGCGATCACGGCCCTGGCCGGCAACACGGCCGGCGCCTCGCTCACGGCGAGGTACGGCCACCGCCGGGTGATCCTCGCCGGGATGCTCGTCATGGCCGCCTCCTTCGCCCTGCTGACCACCGTCTCCGCCGACACCGGCTTCGCGGTCCCGGCCGTGGCGCTCGGCGTGCTGGGCCTCGGCGCGGGCCTTGCGATGCCGGCCGCGGTCGGCGCCCTGATGGGCGCCATCCCGGCCGAACAGGCGGGCGTCGGCTCGGCCCTCAACGACACCATCCAGCAGGCCGGCTCCGCCCTCGGCATCGCCATCCTCGGCTCCCTCCTGTCGAGCGGCTTCGCCCACGAGATGCCCGCTCGGGTCCCGGAGGGGGCCAAGCGCTCGATCGCGGACGCGCTGGCGGCGGCCCACGGCGACATCGGGCTCGTCCACGCGGCCCGCGAGGCCTTCACCGCTTCGATGTCGACGACCTTCACGATCGGCGCGATCGGTGTCCTGGCGGCGGCCGTGCTGGCGACGGTGGTGATGCGGGACGGCAGGCCGACGCCGCCGGAGGCTCCCGCGGAGCAGAAGCCGGAACTCGTCGCCTGACCCGGCGCGCGACACACGAAAGGCCGGCGCCCCTCGGGGCGCCGGCCTCCGTCTGGTCCACTGGCCGAACTCAGCCCACGTTGACCGCGCTCCAGGCCGCCGCCACCGCGTTGTATTCGTTGCTGCCCGCTCCGTACAGGTCCTTCGCCGCGTTCAGCGTCGCCGTCCGGGCGCCCGCGTAGTTCGTCGAGGACGTCATGTAGACCGTCAGCGCCCGGTACCAGATCTTGCCGAGCTTGTCCCGGCCGATGCCCGTGACCGTGGAGCCGTTGCAGGTCGGGGAGTTGTAGCTGACGCCGTTAAGGGTCTTCGCGCCGCTGCCCTCGGCCAGCAGGTACGCGAAGTGGTTGGCGACGCCCGACGAGTAGTGGACGTCGAGGTTGCCCACCGAACTGATCCAGCAGTCCGCCGAGTTGCCGTCCTTGGACGGCTTGTCCATGTACCGCAGGGCCGGCTTGCCGAAGCCCGAGCGGACGATCTTCTCGCCGATGAGGTAGTCACCGGGGTCGGTGGAGCTGCCCGCGTACCACTCCACCAGCGTGCCGAAGATGTCCGACGTGGCCTCGTTCAGGCCGCCGGACTCGCCCGAGTACGTCAGCGCCGCCGTCTTCGACGTCACGCCGTGCGACATCTCGTGCCCGGCCACGTCCAGGGCCACCAGCGGCCCGAACGTCGTGCCGTCGCCGTCGCCGTACGTCATGCAGAAGCAGCTGTCGTCCCAGAAGGCGTTGTTGTAGTTGTTGCCGTAGTGGACGCGGTTGTACGAGCCCTTGCCGTCGCCCGCGATGCCGTTGCGGCCGTGGACGTTCTTGTAGTAGTCCCAGGTCTCGTTCGTGCCGTACTGCGCGTCCACCGCCGCCGACGAGCGGTCGGAGGCCGTGCCCGTCCCCCAGTGGTTGTCGGCGTCCGTGAACAGCGTCGCGGGGGCACGGCTGATGCAGATGCTGCCCAGGAAGCACAGGTCGGTCTTGTTCGCCGCGTCACCCGTGTACGTGTTGCCGCGCGTCGGGTCCTTCAGCTGGTACGTCGATCCCGACAGCGTCGTCTCCAGCGGCACCGTTCCGCTGTACAGCGACTTGCCGTCGCCGGTGGCCGTCTCGATGCTGTCCCACGCGTCGATCTGCGCCCCCGTGCGGGCGTCGGTCAGCACCGTGCGCGCGACCGGGTTGCCGAGCGAGTCCTGCGCGACCGCGTTGGTGCGCCAGGCCAGGCGCGGGGCGCCGTGCAGGGCGTCGACCACCAGTTGGGGCTTGGCCGTGACCTTCCTCAGCTGCTCGCCGAGGTTCACGGCGCGCAGCGCGTTCACCGCGAGGTCGGCGGCCTTCGGGGCCGACAGCTTCGGGGCGATGGTGGAGAGGGCGATCCTGGCCTTCGTGGCGCGGCTGGTGCTGCGGTACGTGCCGTTGGGGGCCAGGTGGACCACGAGGTCGCCGCCGAGGACGGGGAGTTGGCGGTACGTGCGGTCGTAGCGGACGTGCTGTGTGCCGTCCTTGTCGACGATCACGTCCCGGACGGTGGTGTCCTCGGCGGACGTGAGTCCCAGGGCCGCGGCGTGCTCGACGAGCGCCGACGCCGCGTTCGCGATCGCGGTGGTCCGGCCGGGTCTGCCGTCCGCGTGCGCGGCGGGGGAGAGCGCGGCGACCAGGAGGGTGGCGGTGGTGGCGGCTATGCCGGCCGTGGCGAGACGGGAACCTCGGATGTGCCGTGTCCGACTCATCAATCTCCTTGAGCGCGGGCGCCCTCGGGCGCGTCGGGGTTGCGCTGATGTCGACTGAGATTTAAGGGCCCCTGACATGTCATGTCCATAGCGCCCACGTGGGGATGTGTGAGGGGAGAGAATCGTTTCTGTGAGCCTCCCGTTCTTCGTCTACGGCACCCTTCGCCCCGGCGAGCGCAACCACGGCCTGTTCCTGCGCGGCCGTACGCAGTCCGAGGAGCCCGGGCTGCTGGCGGGCGCGGTGCTGTACGAGGGGCCCGGATATCCGTATGCCGTCGAGGAGCCGGGGGGAACGGTGCGCGGGGAACTCGTCACCGCGGTGCCGGAGGCGTACGGGGAGTTGCTGGTCGCGCTGGACCGGCTGGAGGAGTACACGCCGGGGGATCCGCAAAACCTTTACGAGCGGGTGGAGCGGGAGGTGGTCCGGGAGGCCGACGGCGCGGCGGTGCGGGCCTGGGTGTACGTCGCCGCGCCGTCCGTCGCGGCACGGCTGCGGGCCCGGGCAAAACGGATCGAGGGCGGGGACTGGCCGGCCCGGTGCCCGGGCCTGTCGTGAACTCGCTGGTCACGGTCCTTGGACTGTGCTTCCACGGGATCGGTGCACTGCTGATGGCGCAGGCGGTCGGAGCGGCGCGAGATCACCACCTGCATCCGGTGCTCGACGTAGTTGCTGCCGACACGGCAATGGCAGCTCTGTACGAGCGGCTCGGCCGGCAGTTGCTGGCCACAGTGGACCAACAGTGGAGCCCGGACCGGCAAGTTGCCGTCCGGTGCTGTGCGTCGGCCACCGGTTCGCCTTGACCATGGTGCGCGCGGGGTGACACCCCGGCCTCCCGTGTCACGGCGCACCACCCTACGGCCCCAACTCCGCCAGGCCGCCTAGGACTTCACGGCCTCCACGCGCACCGCGCACACCTTGAACTCCGGCATGCGCGAGGTCGGGTCGAGGGCAGGGTTGGTGAGCGTGTTGGCGCGGCCCTCGCCGGGCCAGTGGAAGGGCATGAACACGGTGTCCGGGCGGATGCTGTTCGTGATCCGGGCCGGGGCCACCGACCGTCCGCGCCGCGACACCACCGCGACCGGGTCCCCCTCGGCCGCCCCCAGCCGTGCCGCCAGCCGCGGGTGCAGCTCCACGAACGGGCCGGGCGCGGCGGCGTTCAGCTCGTCGACGCGCCGGGTCTGGGCGCCGGACTGGTACTGGGCCACGACCCGCCCGGTGGTCAGCAGCACCGGGTACTCGTCGTCCGGCTCCTCGGCGATCGCCCGGTGCGTCACGGCCGCGAACCGGGCCCGCCCGTCCTCGGTGGCGAAACGGTCGAGGAAGAGGCGGGGGGTGCCGGGGTGGACGCCGGGCCGGTGCTCGTCGGAGGCGTCGTCCCGCGCCGGGGCGTCCGCGCGCACGTCCAGGGAGGCGTCCTCGGAGTCGCCCGCGTCCGTGAGCAACTCCGGCGACGCGTCGGAGTCGGCCGCGTCCGCGCGCACGTCCGGCGACGCGTCCTCGGCGTCCTCGGCGTCCTCGGCAAAGTCCGCCTGCGCCGGGCACGGCCAGAACACCCCGTTCTCCTCCGCCAGCCTCCGGTAGGTGATCCCAAAGTAGTCCGCAGGGCCGCCCGCGCTGGCCCGGCGCAGTTCGTCGAAGACCTCCTCGGGGTCGGTCGGGAAGCCCTTCTCCACGCCCAGGCGGGCGGCCAGCTCGTGCAGCACCTCCAGATCGCTGCGGACCCCGTCCGGTGGGGTGATCGCGCGCCGCCGCAGCAGCACCCGGCCCTCAAGGCTGGTCGTCGTGCCCGTCTCCTCCGCCCACTGTGTGACCGGCAGGACGACGTCCGCGAGCGCCGCCGTCTCCGACAGGACCACATCGCACACCGCCAGGAAGTCCAGCGACTTCAGCCGCTCCTCGACGTGTGCGGCGCGGGGCGCCGACACCACCGGGTTGGAACCCATCAGCAGCAGTGTGCGGATGTCCGTGCCGAGGGCGTCCAGCAGCTCGTACGCGCTGCGGCCGGGCCCCGGCAGCGCGTCCGGGTCCACGCCCCACACCTCGGCCACGTGCCGCCGCGCCGCCGGGTCCGTCAGCTTGCGGTAGCCGGGCAACTGGTCGGCCTTCTGGCCGTGTTCGCGCCCGCCCTGCCCGTTGCCCTGCCCGGTCAGGCAGCCGTACCCGGACAGCGGGCGGCCCGCGCGGCCGGTCGCCAGGCACAGGTTGATCCACGCGCCCACGGTGTCGGTGCCCTTGGACTGCTGCTCTGGTCCGCGCGCGGTGAGCACCATCGCGGCCTCCGGCTCGCAGAACATCCGTACCGCCTCGCGCAGTTGGGGAACGGACACCCCCGTGATCCGCTCCACGTACTCCGGCCAGTGCACCATGGCGGCCGCCCGCGCCTCCTCCCAGCCGGTCGTGCGCTCCTGGATGTACGCCTCGTCGGTGCGGCCCTCGGCGACGACCAGGTGCAGCAGGCCGAGGGCCAGCGCGAGATCGGTGCCCGGGCGGGGTGCCAGGTGCAGGTCGGCCTGCTCGGCCGTACGCGTGCGGCGCGGGTCGACGACGATCAGCGTGCCGCCGTTGTCGCGCAGTTCGTTGAAGTACCGCAGCGACGGCGGCATCGTCTCGGCGAGGTTGGAGCCGACGAGGATCACGCACCCGGTCTTCGGGATGTCCTCGAGCGGGAACGGCAGCCCCCGGTCCAGCCCGAACGCCTTCGTCCCGGCCGCGGCCGCCGACGACATGCAGAAGCGGCCGTTGTAGTCGATCTGCGAGGTGCCCAGCACCACCCGGGCGAACTTCCCGAGCGCGTACGCCTTCTCGTTCGTCAGCCCGCCCCCGCCGAAGACCCCGCACGCGTCCGCGCCGTGCGCCGAACGGGCCCGGGACAGCCCCTCGGCGATCCGGTCCAGTGCCTCGTCCCAGGTGGCGGGCATGAGCGTGTCGCCGGAGCGCACCAGCGGGGAGGTCAGCCGCACCCGGGACGAGAGCACCGCCGGGGCCGTACGGCCCTTGCCGCACAGCGCGCCCCGGTTCACCGGGAAGTCCGCGCGCTCGGTCACCTTGACACCCCCGTCCGGGGTGGGCGTCAGATTCATCCCGCACTGCAGGGCGCAGTACGGGCAGTGCGTGGGCGTCGCGGAGGTCTGCATGCCGCTCAGCGTGCTTCGGCCGTGTTACGTGCCCAGGCGGCTGTCTGTTACACGGCCGGGACGGTGACCTCCCCGTCCCCGTCCGCACGCCGTGAGGTGCCCGTCACCGGGCACTGGCCAGAGCCCGGGCCACCCCCTGCTCCTTCGGCCCCAGGAACGTCGGAGCCGGGTGGAACACCGCGTTCAGCGCCGCCTTGCCGGCCGCGAACACCTCGCGGGTGCCGCCGTAGTACCAGGTCGTGTCGTGCTTGTCGTCGACGCCGACACCGTAGGAGTCGACGCCCGCCGCGTCGCACAGCGCGACCGCCCGCCGGATGTGGAAGGCCTGGCTGACAGCACCGCCCGGTCCACTCCGAAGATCTTCACCAGCCGCCGCTGCCCGGCACGCGTGCGCGGCAGTCGCGGTCGGAACGGCTTCGGTCGACGCATCGGACGGTCCCCTCCCCGGGCGGCCCCGGCGGGCCTCGATCATGGAGGACGCAGCGCGGGGTGGTCCGGTTCACCGCCCGTGTATCACCCTCGCAACAGCGGTCGCACGGCTTCCGGCAAGCGCCTCACACGGCCCGGACCCGCCCGGTGACGCCCCGGAAAATACCCGTCACGGTCACGCAACGGCGGCGCAACCTCGGGCCGCGAGGATCCTTGCATGACGGCGTCGAACCCTCCTCGCGACGAGACCCTCCAGCGCCCCGGCGGCCCGCCGCCCCCTGGCGTCCACCTCGACAGCACGGCGCAGATCATGAACAGCATCAGCAGGCGGCTCGCCAGCCGGCTCAGCCTCGTCTCGCTCAACGGCAGACGCCGGCCCGACCCGCCCGCCCTCGTACTCGTGGCCCATGGCAGCCGCGACCTCGTGGCCCATGGCAGCCGCGACCCGCGCGCGCTGGGCACCGTACGGGCGCTCGTGGAGCGCGTCCGCGAGCTCCGCCCCGGGGTGCCCGTCCACCTCGGGCACATCGAACTCAACGAGCCGCTGCTCCCAGACACCCTCGCCGGCCTGGGAAGTACCGAGGCCGTGCTGGTGCCGCTGCTGCTCAGCCGCGGCTACCACGTCAAGCAGGACATCCCCGAGATGGCGGCGTCCGCCTCGGCCCGCACGCGCGTGTCCGCTCCGCTCGGCCCGCACCCGCTGCTCGTGGAGACCCTGTACGCCCGACTGGTCGAGGCCGGCTGGCGCACCGGAACGGACGACGCCAGCCGCCGCGCCGGCGGTGTCGTCCTCGCCGCCGCCGGGTCCCGCGACCCCGACTCCGCGGCCGACATCCGCCGCACCGCGCAGCTCCTCGCCGAGCGCCTCGGCGTGCCCGTGGTCCCCGCCTACGCCGCGGCCGCCACGCCCACCGTCCCTGCCGCCCTGCGCGCCCTCGCCGCCCGCGGCCGCCATCGCGTCGCCGTCGCCTCCTGCTTCACCGCTCCCGGCCGCTTCGCCACCCAGTGCGCCGACGCCGCCCCCTGGATCGCCTCCGCCCCGCTGGGCGCCCACCCGGCGATGGCCCGCCTGGTCCTGCACCGCTACGACCGGGCGGTTGCGACGCCGGAGCCGACCGCGGAGGCCGTCCTGGCCGCGGCGACGTCGGTGGGTGAGGCGACACCGGTCCGGAACGGCCCCGAGGGCCCGGCCGGAAACGGACGCTGACGTCCCGATTGTCGGTGGGTGCGCTTACTGTCGAGGCATGGAAGGCATCGCACCCGACGCACCGCGGGCGTACGAGAACGCACCCCAGTCGTACGAGAACCACGTCCCGCCCATCGGCTACGAGGCGCCGGCCGTCGAGCGCTGGGCCGCCGAGCCCGACAAACGGCCCGGCCGCACCGCCTTCCAGCGCGACCGCGCGCGCGTACTGCACTCCGCGGCCCTCAGGCGCCTGGCCGGCAAGACCCAGGTGGTCACCCCGGGCGCGCGCAGCCAGGCCTGGGACGCCAGCCCCCGCACCCGGCTCACCCACTCGCTCGAATGCGCCCAGGTCGGCCGCGAGCTGGGCGCCGCCCTCGGCTGCAACCCCGACCTGGTGGAGGCGGCCTGCCTCTCCCACGACCTGGGCCACCCGCCCTTCGGTCACAACGGCGAACAGGCGTTGAACGAGTTCGCGCAGGACTGCGGCGGCTTCGAGGGCAACGCCCAGTCCCTGCGGCTGCTCACCCGCATAGAGCCCAAGCGGTTCGTCACCGACCCGGAGTCGGGCGACCTCGTCAGCGTCGGCCTCAACCTCACCCGGGCGACCCTCGACGCCGCCACCAAGTACCCCTGGCCGCGCGGCGCCCACCCCACCGACCCGGCGTCCCCCAAGTTCGGGGTCTACGAGGACGACCGGCCCGTCTTCGACTGGGTCCGCAAGGACGCCCCCGGCACGCGCACGTGCTTCGAGGCCCAGGTGATGGACTGGTCGGACGACGTGGCGTACTCGGTGCACGACGTCGAGGACGGCCTGCACGCCGGCCACATCGACCCCAACTGCCTGCAGGCCGAGCCGGAGCGGCAGGCGGTGTTCGCGGTCGCCATCGGGCGGTACGTCCCCGCCGGCACCGATCCCGAGGAGCTTGCGGAGGCCCTCGACCGGCTCCTGGACCAGGAGTGGTGGCCGCACGGCTACGACGGCTCGGCCGTCGCCCAGGCCCGCCTGAAGGACGCCACCAGCCAGCTCATCGGCCGCTTCTGCCTCGCCGCCGAGGGCGCCACCCGGGAGGCGTTCGGCAGCGGCCACCTCACCCGGTACGGTGCCGAACTCGTCGTACCGCGCGCGACCCGGATGGAGTGCGCGGTCCTCAAGGCGGTCGCCGACCGGTACGTCATGCAGCGCGCCGAACAGGAGCGGCTCCGCGCCGACCAGCGGATCGTGGTCGCCGAGCTCGCCGAGGCGCTCACCGCCCGCGCCCCCGACGGCCTCGACCCGCAGTTCCGCGCCCTGTTCGACCGGGCCCCGGACGACCGCGCCCGCAAACGCGCGATCGTCGACCAGATCGCCTCCCTCACCGACGCCTCGGCCCGCTCGCTTCACGCCCGTCTGACGGGGCATCCATGAAACTGGCGAGGGCACCCGTGTGACCCACGGGGCCTCAGTGAACCAAGGGGTCCGAAGGTGACCCTCCGTGGCCTGATCGGGCCACTCCCTCTTCCCGCATCACGCTCCGTGCGGGACGCTCGCAAGTGGCGGCACCCTTACGAGGAGGCATCAAGTGGTCGACGCGGATCAGACATTCGTCATTGTCGGAGGAGGTCTCGCCGGCGCCAAGGCGGCCGAGACCCTCCGCGCGGAGGGCTTCAGCGGCCGCGTGATCCTCATCTGTGACGAGCGCGACCACCCCTACGAACGCCCGCCGCTGTCCAAGGGCTACCTCCTCGGCAAGGAGGAGCGCGACAGCGTCTTCGTGCACGAGCCCGCCTGGTACGCGCAGAACGACATCGAGCTGCACCTCGGCCAGACCGTCGTCGCCATCGACCGCGCCGCCAAGACCGTCCGCTACGGCGACGACGGCACGCTCATCCGCTACGACAAGCTGCTGCTGGTCACGGGCGCCGAACCGCGCCGCCTGGACATCCCCGGCACCGATCTCGCGGGCGTTCACCACCTGCGCCGCCTCGCGCACGCCGAGCGCCTCAAGGGCGTCCTGACCCACCTCGGACGGGACAACGGCCACCTCGTGATCGCCGGCGCCGGCTGGATCGGCCTGGAGGTCGCCGCCGCGGCCCGCGAGTACGGCGCGGAGGTCACCGTCATCGAGCAGGGGCCGACCCCGCTGCACGCCGTCCTCGGCCCCGAGCTCGGCCAGCTCTTCGCCGAGCTGCACCGTGAGCACGGCGTCCGCTTCCACTTCGGCGCCCGGCTGACCGAGATCGTCGGCCAGGACGGCATGGTGCTGGCCGCCCGCACCGACGACGGCGAGGAGCACCCCTGCCACGACGTGCTCGCCGCGATCGGCGCCGCGCCGCGCACCGCGCTCGCCGAGGCGGCGGGCCTGGAGATCGCCGACGGCAGGCATGGCGGGGGCATCGTCGTCGACGAGCGGCTGCGCACCTCCGACCCCGACATCTTCGCCGCCGGCGACGTCGCCGCCTTCCCGCACGCCCTCTTCGGCACGCGGCTGCGCGTCGAGCACTGGGCCAACGCGCTGAACGGCGGTTCGGCGGCGGCCCGCGCGATGCTCGGCAAGGACGTCACCTACGACCGCGTGCCCTATTTCTTCTCCGACCAGTACGACATGGGCATGGAGTACTCCGGCTGGGCGCCCCCGGGGTCGTACGACGAAGTGGTGATCCGGGGAGACGCCGGGAAGCGTGAGTTCATCGCGTTCTGGGTGAAGGAGCACCGGGTGCTGGCGGGGATGAACGTGAACGTGTGGGACGTTACAGACCCGATCCAGCGGATGATCCGGACACGCGCACAGGTGGACACCGAGGCACTGTCGGACCCGCACGTGCCGCTCGAGAGCCTGTCCGCCTAGGCGTCTGCCGGGTTCTGCCGCAACGCGGGCGCGGGTGGACGGTGGCTGCTCGCGCCCACGCGGCGGAGCCGCACGATGTCACAGCCCCGCGCCCCTCGGGCCCGGCGGCTCGCCCCGGAGATGTCGGTCCGCCCCCGTAGAATTCACGCGTGGCAGGACGGATCAACGACGAGGACGTGAAGGCGGTACGGGACGCGGTCCCGATCGACGCCGTGGTGTCCGAGTACCTCCAGCTGCGCAACGCGGGCGGGGGCAACCTGAAGGGCCTGTGCCCGTTCCACGACGAGAAGTCCCCGTCCTTCCAGGTCAGCCCGAGCAAGGGGCTCTTCCACTGCTTCGGCTGCCAGGAGGGCGGCGACACCATCACGTTCGTGATGAAGATCGACCACCTCTCCTTCTCGGAGGCGGTCGAGCGCCTGGCCGCCCAGGCCGGCATCACCCTGCGCTACGAGGAGGGCGGGTACAACCCCGCCCACCAGCGCGGCGAGCGGATCCGCCTGGTCGAGGCCCACAAACTCGCCGCCGAGTGGTACGCCGAGCAGCTCGCCACCAGCCCCGAGGCCGAGACCGGCCGCGTCTTCCTCGCCGAGCGGGGCTTCGACCAGGCCGCCGCCGTCCACTTCGGCGTCGGCTACAGCCCCCAGGGCTGGGACCACCTCACCCGCTTCCTGCGCGGCAAGGGCTTCACCGACAAGGAGCTGATCCTCTCCGGCCTCTCCCAGGAGGGCCGCCGCGGCCCCATCGACCGCTTCCGCGGCCGTCTGATGTGGCCGATCCGCGACATCGGCGGGGACGTCGTCGGCTTCGGCGCCCGCAAGCTCTACGAGGCCGACAACGGCCCCAAGTACCTGAACACCCCCGACACCGCGATCTACAAGAAGTCCCAGGTCCTCTACGGCATCGACCTGGCGAAGAAGGAGATCGCCAAGACGTCCCGCGCGGTCGTCGTCGAGGGCTACACCGATGTCATGGCCTGCCACCTCGCCGGCGTGACCACGGCCATCGCGACCTGCGGCACCGCCTTCGGCGGCGAGCACATCAAGATCCTGCGCCGACTGCTGATGGACAACGGCTCGGCCCGCGTGATCTTCACCTTCGACGGAGACGCGGCCGGCCAGAAGGCGGCCCTGCGCGCCTTCGAGGACGACCAGAAGTTCGCCGCCGAGACCTACATCGCCATCGCCCCGGACGGCATGGACCCCTGCGACCTGCGGCTCGCCAAGGGCGACGAGGCGGTCGCCGACCTGGTCGAACCGCGCACGCCGCTCTTCGAGTTCGCGCTGCGCCAGATCGTCGGCCGGTACGACCTGAACACCCCGGCGGGCCGCGCCGCCGCCCTGGACGAGGCGGCGCCGGTCGTCGCCCGGATCAAGAACAGCGGCGCCCAGCACGAGGTCGCGGTGCAGCTCGCCGGCATGCTCGGCATCCTCGACACCCAGTTCGTGGTCAAGCGGGTGGCGCAGCTGGCCCGTTGGGCGCGCGAGCGCGGCGGTCGGGGCCCGGCGCCCGACCGGCAGCAGCGCCCGCCCCAGCAGTACGCCGCCGTGCAGACCCCGGCCCGCGGCCCGGCGCTCAACCTGCGCAACCCGGTCTACGCCACCGAGCGCGAGCTGCTCAAACTCGCCCTTCAGCGGCCGGAGTTGGTCTCCCCGGCGTTCGACGCGTACGGAGTCGACGAGTTCACCGCCCCGCCGTACGCAGCCGTACGCCAGGCCATCATGGACGCGGGCGGCGCCGAACTCGGGGTACAGGACCCGCAGGAGTATCTGGTCCGCGTCCGGGAGGCGGCCCCCGACGACGCCGTCCGCGCGATGGTCACGGAGCTGGCCGTCGAGGCGATCATGCTCCGCAAGGAGGTCGACGAGGCCTACGCCGGCGCCCAGCTGGTCACCGTCCGCCGGCGCGCCGTCGAACGCCGCATCCGCGACATCCAGAGCACCCTCACCCGCCTCGGCACGGGGGGCGACCCGGCCCAACTGGCCGCCGTCCAGAACGAGTTGTGGATCCTCCAGCAGTACGACCAGGCCCTGCGGGAGCGGGGCGCGGCCGCCCTCTGAGGTATCCGGGGCGAGCCGTACGTCTTTCGGGGGGTTTCCGGCCCTGTGGGCTGCGCACTCGTACGCCGGGATAACCGTGCGGTCACGGACCGGACGCAAAAAGTCACCGCACGCCCCTCGTGGCGACGATGTGTCGTACCCCACACTGGGTTCCGGTGCCTGAGTCCTCGGAGCGCGGCCGATCCGTCCCCCACGGGTCCTACATCCCCGCGGTTCCGTTCATCGCGTACGGGACGGACAGCGGCGAGGCCGCCGACTCCGCCCCCCGAGTACCGCTGCCGCACACCTCAGCAGCGATCATCCTGGAGGTCGCCCCCGTGCAGACCCAGACCCTCGCCCAGACCGACATCACCACCGACCTCGGCATCGCCGGGCCGGACGCGGAGACCGATGTCATCGCGGCCGTACCCCCGCAGAACCGGGTCGCGCTCCACCTCGAGACGGAGGCGGACAGCCCGCCCGAGCCCGAGGAACCCCCGGCCGGCGCGCTGGCGGCGCCCGAGCCCGCGGAGACGCCCGAGGCCGCCGAGGCGCCCGAGCCCGTCGAACCTGCCTTCGCCCGCACCGAGACCGGCGGCCCCTCCTCCGACCTGTTCCGCCAGTACCTGCGCGAGATCGGCCGCATCCCGCTGCTCACCGCTGCCGAGGAGGTGGAACTCGCCCGCCGCGTCGAGGCAGGCCTGTTCGCCGAGGAGAAGCTCGGCAACACGCCCGACCTGGACAGCCAGCTCGCCCTCGACCTGGACAAGCTCGTCGTCATGGGCCGCATGGCCAAGCGCCGTCTGATCGAGGCGAACCTGCGGCTCGTCGTCTCCGTCGCCAAACGGTACGTCGGACGGGGCCTGACCATGCTCGACCTGGTGCAGGAGGGCAACCTCGGCCTCATCAGGGCCGTGGAGAAGTTCGACTACGCCCGCGGCTACAAGTTCTCCACGTACGCCACCTGGTGGATCCGCCAGGCCATGTCCCGTGCGCTCGCGGACCAGGCCCGCACCATCCGCGTCCCGGTTCACGTCGTCGAGCTCATCAACCGCGTGGTCCGCGTCCAGCGCCGCATGCTCCAGGAACGGGGCCACGAGCCGACCCCGGAAGAGGTCGCCGCGCAGCTCGACCTGCCGCCCGAGCGGGTCGGCGAGGTCCTGCGCCTGGCTCAGGAACCGGTCTCCCTGCACGCCCCGGTCGGCGAGGAGGACGACGTCGCCCTCGGCGATCTCATCGAGGACGGCGACGCCGCCTCACCCGTCGAATCGGCGGCGTTCCTGCTGCTCAAGGAGCATCTGGAGGCCGTCCTGTCGACACTGGGGGAGCGGGAGCGGAAGGTCGTGCAGCTTCGGTACGGGCTCGTGGACGGGCGTCCGCGCACGCTGGAGGAGATAGGCCGCATCTTCGGGGTGACGCGGGAGCGGATCCGCCAGATCGAGTCCAAGACCCTCAACAAGCTGCGGGACCACGCCTTCGCCGACCAGCTGCGGGGCTACCTGGACTGAAAGGGGGGGCCGCCCGTCGGCGGCCCCCGTGCACTCAGTCGACCTCGGCCACCGCCTGCGCGAACTGCGCCTTGTACAGCCGGGCGTACGCCCCGTCGGCCGCGAGCAGTTCGTCGTGCGCGCCCTGCTCGACGATGGATCCGTTCTCCATGACGAGGATCGTGTCCGCGTCGCGGATCGTCGACAGCCGGTGGGCGATGACGAACGACGTCCGGCCGTGCTGGAGTTTGGCCATCGCCTTCTGGATCAGCACCTCCGTACGGGTGTCGACCGAACTCGTCGCCTCGTCCAGGACGAGGATCACCGGGTCGGACAGGAACGCCCGAGCGATGGTGATGAGCTGCTTCTCACCGGCGCTCACCCCGGAGCCCTCGTCGTCGATCACGGTGTCGTAGCCGTCGGGCAGCGTCCTGATGAACCGGTCGGCGTGCGCGGCCCGCGCCGCCTCCTCGATCTCCCCCCGGGTGACCTCCCGGGAGGCGCCGTAGGCGATGTTCTCCGCGATCGTGCCGCCGAACAGCCAGGTGTCCTGCAGCACCATGCCGATTGCGGCGCGCAGCTCGTCCCGGGACATCTTCGCGATGTCGACGCCGTCGAGCGTGATGCGCCCGCCGGAGACCTCGTAGAACCGCATGAGCAGGTTGACCAGCGTGGTCTTGCCCGCGCCCGTCGGCCCGACGATCGCGACCGTCTGCCCGGGCTCCACCTTCAGCGACAGGTCCTCGATGAGCGGCTTGTCGGGGTCGTACCGGAACGACACGTGCTCCAGCGCGACCCGCCCGCGCAACTTGGCCGGCCGCTCGGCCGGCACCGGATCCGCCTCCTGCTCCTCCGCGTCCAGGAGTTCGAAGATCCGCTCGGCCGAGGCGACGCCCGACTGCACCAGGTTCGCCATCGAGGCGACCTGCGTCAGCGGCATCGAGAACTGCCGCGAGTACTGGATGAAGGCCTGCACGTCACCGATGGACAGCGCACCGGACGCCACCCGCAGGCCGCCGATGACCGCGACCAGCACGTAGTTCAGGTTGGACACGAACATCATCAGCGGCTGCATGATGCCGCTGTTGAACTGCGCCCGGAACCCGGCCTCGTACAGCGCCTCGTTCTGCTCGGCGAACTGCTGCGCCGACTCCTCCTGCCGCCCGAACACCTTCACCAGGGTGTGCCCGGTGTACATCTCCTCGATGTGCGCGTTGAGCTTTCCGGTCGAGCGCCACTGCTGCACGAAGTGCGGCTGCGACCGCTTGCCGACGCGCGTGGCGACGACGAACGACAGCGGCACGGTCACCAGCGCGACCAGCGCCAGCAGCCACGACACCCAGAACATCATCGCCAGCACACCGATGATGGTCAGGGCCGAGTTGATGAGCTGCCCCATCGACTGCTGCAGCGTCTGCCCGATGTTGTCGATGTCGTTGGTGGCCCGGCTGAGCACCTCACCGCGCTGCCGCTTGTCGAAGTACGACAGCGGCAGTCGCGACAGCTTCACCTGCACGTCCTCGCGCATCCGGAACATGGTCCGGTTCACGGACCGGTTCACCAGGCGTGTCGCCACCGCCATCAGCAGGCCGGAGGCGAGGAACGTACACAGCGCGAGCAGCAGGATGTTCCCGACCGCGCCGAAGTCGATGCCCTTGCCCGGGGTGAAGTCCGTGCTCTTGAGCATGTCCGCGATGGCGCCCTGGCCCCGGTCGCGCATGGACTGAAGGACCTGGTCCTTGGTGAGCCCGTTCGGCATCTGCCGCCCGACGATCCCGGCGAAGACCAGGTCGGTGGCCCTGCCGAGGATCTTCGGGCCGACCACGGACAGGCCCACGCTCACGACCACGCAGAGCAGCAGCGCGCCGATGGTGAGGCGTTCGGGTTTGAACTGGGCGATCAGGCGTTTGCCCGAGTTCTTGAAGTCCATCGAGCGGTTGTCGGGGCCGCCCCCGGCCATCATCCGCCCCATCGGCCCGGCCATCAGGCAGCCTCCGCTTCCGTCAGCTGGGAGAGCACGATCTCCCGGTAGGTCACGTTGTCCGCCATGAGTTCGTGGTGCCGGCCCGTGCCGACGACCCGTCCCTCGTCGAGGACGACGATCCGGTCGGCGTCCCGGATGGTCGCCACGCGTTGGGCGACGATGACGACGGTCGCCTCGGCGGTCTCGTGGGCGAGCGCCGCCCGCAGCGCCGCGTCGGTGGCGTAGTCGAGCGCGGAGAAGGAGTCGTCGAAGAGGTAGATCTCCGGGCGCTGCACCAGCGTGCGGGCGATGGCCAGGCGCTGGCGCTGGCCGCCGGAGACGTTGGTGCCGCCCTGCGCGATCGGCGCGTCCAGCCCGCCCTCCAGCTTCGACACGAAGTCCTTGGCCTGCGCCACCTCCAGCGCGTGCCACAGCTCCTCGTCGGTGGCGTCCGGATTGCCGTAGCGCAGGTTGGTCGCCACCGTGCCCGCGAACAGGTACGGCTTCTGCGGCACCAGCCCGACGGTCTTCGCCAGCAGCTTCGGGTCGATGGTCTGGACGTCGACCCCGTCGACGAGGACCTCGCCGTCGGTGGCGTCGAACAGCCGGGGCACCAGCCCCAGCAGGGTGGACTTGCCGCTGCCGGTCGAGCCGATGACGGCGGTCGTCTCACCGGGGCGGGCCACCAGGTCGATGGCCTTCAGCACGGGCTCCTCGGCACCCGGATAGCGGAAGCCGGCCGCGCGGATCTCCAAGTGGCCGCTGCGGCGCAGCTCCGTGACGGGCGCGAGCGGCGGCACCACGCTGGACTCGGTGGAAAGGACGTCCTGGATGCGCTCGGCGCACACCTCCGCGCGCGGCACCATCATGAACATGAAGGTCGCCATCATCACGGACATGACGATCTGCATCAGGTAGGCGAGGAACGCGGTCAGGTCGCCGATCTGCATCCCGCCGCTGTCTATGCGGTGCGCGCCGAACCACACCACCGCGATGGACGACAGGTTCACCACCGTCATGACCATCGGGAACATCAGCGCGAGCAGCCGTCCGGTGGCCAGCGCCATGTCGGTCAGGTCGGCGTTGGCCTTGCGGAAGCGGTCCTTCTCGTACTCGTCGCGGACGAAGGCGCGGATGACGCGGTTACCGGTGATCTGCTCGCGCAGCACCCGGTTCACCGTGTCCAGGCGCACCTGCATGGCCCGGAACAGCGGGCGCAGCCGGCGCACGATCAGCGTCACGCAGATGCCCAGCACGGGGACGACCGCGACCAGCACCCCGGACAGCGGTACGTCCAGCCCGAGCGCCAGGACGATGCCGCCGACGCACATGATGGGCGCCGACACCATCATGGTGAACGTCATCAGGGCCAACATCTGGACCTGCTGGACGTCGTTGGTCGTACGGGTGATGAGGGAGGGCGCGCCGAAGTGGCCGACCTCGCGCGCCGAGAAGGACTGCACGCGGTCGAACACGGCGGCCCGGACGTCCCGGCCGAGCGCCGACGCGGTCCGGGCGCCGTAGTACACGGCACCGATGTTGCACACCACCTGTGCCAGCGAGATGCCGATCATCAGGGCGCCGAACGTCAGGATGTAACCGGTGTCACCCTTCACGACACCGTTGTCGATGATGTGGGCGTTCAGCGTGGGCAGGTAGAGGGTGGCGCAGGTCTGCAGGAACTGCAGCAGCACCAAGAGGGTGATGGGTTTCTTGTAGGGCCTGAGATAGGTCTGCAGAAGTCGTATGAGCACGCTACGTCTCTCGGAGTCGGCGATGGGGACGGTCGGTATCCCTTCGCCCCTATCGTCGGACACTCCACCGGCGTTACCTCAACCGATTAAGCCAACAACGGGTAAGTCAACAACGGGCCAACGACCGACGGTTCGTCAGCCGTTGGCCCCAGGCGGCCGCATCCGAAATGCCCCCGAACGGGTGGTCGCAGCGTGCCAAACGCCCTGGACGGGTGACCATTACGCGCGGAACGCCCCCGGGTGGGTCTGCTCGCGCACCGACACGTACTGCTGGCGCACCGCCTGGCCCACCGCCAGTTCCTCGCCGGGTTCCAGGACCTGGGCGGCCGCGCCCTGCCAGGCCGGCGGGGTACGCGGGTCGAGGGTGCCCTGGGAGACGCCGAGCGCCCAGGCCGCCTGCCGGGCGGCGCCGATCGCGGCGTAGTCCGCGGGCTGCGGCACCACCACCTGCGCGCCGAACAGCGAGGGCGCCGCGGCCTGCACGGCGGGCAGCTCGGCGGCCGGCCCGAGCAGGAAGATGCGCCGCACCTCCACGCCCCGGCCGCGCAGCACGTCGAGCGCGTCCGCGAGCCCGCACAGCATCCCCTCGAACGCGGCCCGCGCCAGGTGCTCCGGCTTCATCGACTCGCGCCTCAGGCCCGCCAGCGTCCCGGCGGTGTGCGGCAGGTTCGGCGTGCGCTCGCCCTCCAAGTAGGGCAGCAGGACGAGCCCGTGGGCGCCCGGCGTCGACTTCATCGCCAGGTCGGACAGGCTCTCCAGATCCGGCAGGCCGAGCAGTTCGGCGGTCCCGCGCAGGGCCCGTACGGCGTTCAGCGTGGTGACGACCGGCAGGTGCATGCCGGTGGCGTCGGCGAGCGCGGTGATCATTCCCGTCTGGTCGACGAGCGCCTCGGGATGGACGGCCATCACGGACCCGGAGGCGCCGAGCGAGACGACGGCGTCGCCCAGCCCGAGCCCGAGCCCGAAGGCCGCGGCCATGGTCTCGCCGGTCCCGGCGGAGATCAGCAGCCCCTCCGGGGTCGTACCCGCCGCATCCGCGGGCCCTATCACCTCGGGGAGCACGGCCTGGTGACCGAGCGCCAGCTCGACCAGGTCGGGCCGGTAGGCGCCTGTGGCCGCGGACCAGTACCCGGTCCCGGAGGCACCACCGCGATCCGTGGTCCGCCGCACCGGCCGCCCGAGCAGCTGCCACACCAGCCAGTCGTGCGCCTGCATGAGGACCGCGGTGCGCAGGGCGGCGTCGGGTTCGTTCTTGGCGAGCCAGCGCAGCTTGGTCACCGGCTGCGCGGCCTGCGGTACACAGCCGACCGCCTGCGCCCACGCCTCACGCCCGCCGAGCGCGTCGATCAGGTCGGCGGCGGCGACCTGGGCCCGCCGGTCGCCGCCGACCAGCGCGGGCCGCACGGTGTTGCCCTGGGCGTCGAGCGGGATCAGCGCGTTCTGCTGCGCGGAGACACCGATCGCCTGCACGCCCTCGAGGAGCCCGCCGCCCGCAGCCTCCCCGAGCGACAGCAGCCAGGCCTGCGGATCGACATCGGCAGAGCGCCCGCCGCCCTCGGGGTTCTCCACCGGATGCGGCGCATATCCCTGCCTGAGCACGGCCCCGGTATCCGTGTCGCAGACGACGATACGAGTGAAATCGGGCGAACTGTCCAACCCGGCGACTATCCCCATGGCCAAAATTCTGCCGTACGGCGAGGGGTGACCGCGCCGGGTCGCTGCCGCCGACTCGGACGGGGTGGAGGGACGGGGCGGACGGTGCGGGGGAGGCGGCGGGAAGGCGCCGGGGCGGGCTGGGCGACGGAGCGTGCGGCGGCGGGGCGCGTGTCGGGGAATCGGGGGCGGTCGGGAGACACCGGGGCGTGTCGGGGGATCGGGGCGTGTCGGGGGCTGCGCGCTGTGCTGGAGCCGCGCTGTGCCGGCGGGGGCTTGCGGCCGTCAGGCTGTGCCTGCGCAGGCTGTGCCTGCGGTGGGAGTGCGGGGCGGCCGCTGATGGAGTGGGGGCGGCATATGGCCTGCGCCCTGGCCGGGTGGCGCCGTATGGCGCAGATCCTGGCCGGCCGCCGCCCGCCTTCCGAACGCGGATCGGGGCCCCGCCCTTCCGAACACAGGGCGGGGCCCCTCCGGTCACGGGTCCGGGCCCGTCGGTCGATCGCGCCGCAGGCCTACGTGTTGCTGGTGCCCCAGTCGTCCTCGCCGCCGGTGCCGTTCGTGCTGCGCTCGCGCAGGGAGCGCACGCGCTGGGCCACCGACTCGGGTACGCGGTCGCCCACCTTCTCGCTCACCGCGTGGTAGGCCTTGCCCGCGAACTGGCGGCCCTGCTGCGCCGCCGTCTCGGCGGTGTTGCGCACCGCGGGGTTCTGCGCGACCTGGTGTGCGGACTTCTTCAGCTGTTCGTAGCGCTCCCGTCCGGCCCTCGTGCCCAGCACGTAACCCAGAGCGAGCCCTGCGATGAACGTGAGCCGGTAACGCATGGCGGCCACCCTTCCCTTGCCTCGAGGTCGGAGCCGGGGAGTACCGATTGGCGGAACACCCCCCTGCTTGCGCTAATGTATGTGTCGCAGCGAGCGCGCGCCCCCTGGCGAATACCCAGGTAGGTACGTTCGATGCAATGAGGCATTCCTCCGTAGCTCAATTGGCAGAGCAGCCGGCTGTTAACCGGCAGGTTACTGGTTCGAGTCCAGTCGGGGGAGCTCGGTCCTCCGTAGCTCAATTGGCAGAGCAGCCGGCTGTTAACCGGCAGGTTACTGGTTCGAGTCCAGTCGGGGGAGCACGTTGAACGAGGACCCCTCAGGGGTCCTTTTTCATGCCCGGGGAACCGCCGCGCCCGCGGTGAAGTCCTCAAGGTCATGAAGGGCCGCGGGAAGCCGACCAGGCGAAGCAGGAGATCGTATGAGCGGCTATGCTGCGGCAGACGGCGCGTACACATGTACGCGACGCGCCGTAACGGGGCGGTAGCTCAGCCGGTTAGAGCAGCGGACTCATAATCCGTCGGCCGTGGGTTCGAGTCCCACCCGCCCCACCAAGCACTACGCGTGCAGAATCGATCTGACCAGCAGCTTTGCTGGTCGGAGGTGAGTGCAGCAGGGTCTTGGCGGCCTGTCACGATCATGGTTTCATGATCGTGAGGACAAATTGAGGACGCGGGGCACGCGGCAGGACGAAATCCCTCGTCTGGGCTATCGTCCCCGGCTTCCGGGGCGCCCTCCGGGGCCTTGTCCTCGTTGCCCGGCTGGGTGCGCTCGTCCCGCTCGGGGCCTTCCTTCGATGACCGGGGCACCATCGAGACGGTGGACTCGGCCTCGGCCGTCATGAGCTGCGGAAGAACGCTGGTGTACGTGTCCGAGGTGATCTGCCGCGAGCGGTGCCCCAGTCGCTCCTGCCCCACCTTGATGTCGTTCTTGGCGAGCAGCGACAGAGTGGCGGAGATGTGGCGGAGGTCGTGCAGGCGGACCGGAGGGAGTCCGGACAGCTCCACGAGCCGTTTGAACCGCCTGCTGATCCAGTCAGGGTGGTACGGCTCGCCGTTCTCCTGAGTGAAGACCCGGTTCGTCTCCACCCGGGCTTGCTCGCCTGCTCGCGCTCTTGGTCCTGCTTCGCCTTCCAGACCCGCAGTACGTCCGCCGACTCCATGCTCATGGAGATGGTGCGGACGCTGTCAGCCTTCGGCGGCTCGCCGTAGAGTCGGTGGGCGACCTCGACGATCTGCGCTGAGATCCGCATCCACAGCCCCGTGAAGCTGACCTCCGGCGAGGGCAGCGCGCACAGCTCGCCCCGCCGCTGGCCGAGGAAGATGAAGGTGTGCCAGAGGGCGTACAACCGGTCGTCGCTCACGAAGTCCAGGAATTGGCCGGTCTGCTCGGGGGTCCAGACCATGACCGGGCCGGGCTTCTCGCCTGTCCGCTTCCACTCCTTGACCCGCTCCGGGGTCCACACCAGCGGCTTGGACCGCGTGACCGGCGGAAGCTCGACGAGCGCGGCCCAGTTGGTCGCGTACTCGCCTCGCTTGACGCCGCTCCCCAGGAACGAGCTGAGGGTGGCATTGATGCGGTGCATCGTGGCCGCGCTGGTGATCTCCCGCTTGCCCTTGCGGCCCTCGCGCAGGGCGGCGTTGGCGTCAAGGTAGGCCCGGCGGGTGACGCGGCGCTCCTCCTTCTTTCCCGCTGCCCGCACCCAGGCCGTGTACGCGGCGTCCCGGGCCTCCTCCAACTCGACCACCTTGGCGTGGTGGATGAGCCGTTCGGCGTTCTCTCACCCGATCGCGTCATACATGCCCTCGATGTGCCGCAGCTTGAGGTCGCGCCGCTTGATGTGGCCGAGGTGCGGTTCGAGGTAAAGGTTGATGTGCTCCTCGTACCCGTGGAGGGTTGTACGGGCCAGGCTCTTCTTGCGCTTGAGCCACGGTCGCAGGTCCTCGCCGACGGTGGCGTTGCTGAGTACGTCCGTTCCGCCGAGTACATCGCGGTAGACCTCGGAGGCCTTCGTCTTCGCGTCCTCCTTGGTGGCGAAGCCGCCCCGCCGTACACGCTGGCGCTTGCCGCCTTCGCCTGCTTCCAGTTCGAAGTAGAAGTACCAGGTGCCGTGTCCCTTCTGCGTGAGCTTCGGGCAGCTCGCACCCAGCATGCGCAGCTTGGGGCGGCCGTCTGCGTTGCGTATGGGCTGCGTATGGGCTCCCCCTCGTCATCAACGGCCGGCGCCTGGCACGCGCAGCGCCGGTAGTAGTTGGGGTTGAAGTTGGTCATAGAGAATCCGCTGCTCGCGAGTTCGGGGCCGGGGGGGTCTGTATCGGCTGATGCTTGTCTGACCTGCATGGATGCGCCTGACATGTAGTTGGTGCGAGCTGCGGCCGGCGACCATGGGGCGACAGAGCCGTGATGTTGGGGACAACGTGGGGACATTGGTGCCCGGGACAGTGTCCCCGAGGAGCTGCGCTCAGGTCTGCCGTCTGCTGCGGGTCGAGGAGTTCGCTGTGGCGATCGCTTGGGTTTGTGGCTGTAGGTGACCGCTGAGAGTGTGTCCGGCGATGGTTGGTAGGCGTCAAGGAAACGGCCCCAAGAGAAAGCCGCCCCAAGGGGTTACTCGACCCCTGGACGGTCTCCCGGTGTGGGGGCCGGTTCCTCGATCATCTGACCTGCCAGCTCTTGCGGTACTGCCCGCGTGCCGTGCCGTAGCCGCGCTTGAACGCCCTCGCGGAGGCGAACTCGGAGGCCGTAGCCCACGCGGGACGCACGTGGCGGCAGCGGTTCCGTGCTGTATGGATCTTCCAGCGTTAAGTCTCCCCGCGTAGCGGCTACGGGCAGCGCCGGAAGGCCAGGACCGCGTTGTGCCCACCGAATCCGAATGCGTTGCTCACCGCGAGGTCAACGCGTTGTTCTCGGGCGGCTTTGGATACCAGGTCCAGCTCGATGCCCGGGGCGATTGCCTCCAGGTTGGCTGTCGGCGGGACCAGCTGCCGCTGGAGCGTCAACACGGTGAGTGCTGCCTCCACTGCTCCGCCGGCGCCGAGGCAGTGGCCCAGGGCGCCTTTGGCTGATGTCACGCTAGGGGCGTGGGGGAAGACGCGGGCGAGCAGGGCGGCTTCGGCGGCGTCGTTGATCCGCGTCGAGGTGCCGTGTGCGTTGACGTGGTCCACCTCGCGTGGAGTGACGTCGGCGTCGAAGAGCGCGGCGTGCAACGCGGCCTCGGCGCCGAGATGTTCCGGGTGCGGGGCGGTGACGTGGTACGCGTCGTTCGTGGATCCGCAACCGGCCAGATCCGCGCGCGGCACCGCACCGCGTCGCCGGGCATCGTCCGCGCGCTCCAGGACCAGTACGGCCGCGGCCTCACCCAGTACGAAGCCGTCGCGGTCGGCATCGAACGGCCGGGAGGCCGTGGCCGGGTCGTCGCAGCGGCCGGAGAGCGTGCCCATGCAGTGGAACCCGGAGGTGATCAGCGGCGTGACAGCGGCGTCGGCGCCACCAGCGATCACCACGTCGCACGAGCCAGAGGCCAGCATGTCCCGGCCCAGCGCGATGGCACTGGCGCCCGAGGCACACGCCGTCGACACACTCAGACTCACCCCGCGCGCCCGCAGAGCCATGGAGACCTCGGCCGCGGGCATGTTGGAAATCATCTTCGGCACCAGTGCCGGGGAGACCGCCTCATGTCCGTCCCGTAGCAGGTTGTGGTGCCCGTCCTCGCACGACCGCTGGCCGCCGAAGCAAGTGCCGATGACCACAGCCACCCTGGCACTGTCCCAGGTCTCGGGGTCCAGCCCCGCGTCGCGCACCCCCTCGCACGCCGCGGCGACGGCGAGCTGCGAGCAGCGGTCCGTACGCCACAGGGCACGGCGCCCGAGATACGCAGTGGGCCGGAAGTCCGGAACGCGGCAGGAGAAGTCGACCGGCAGGCCTACGAGCCCCGGGTCGGGCAAGGCGGTAGGCACCCCCTCGCACACACCCTGCCAGGTGGCCTCCGCGCCGACCCCGGCCGGAGTGACCATGCCCAGACCGGTCACCGCGACCTCGGTTCGGGTCACTGCAGTGGCCCCGCCGCCCGCTGCGCGAGCTTCGCCTCCACCACGGACACCAGCTCCGAAACCGTGTTCCGCGGGGTCACCTCATGTTCGCCGACCCTGACTCCCAGCTCCCGGCCTACGGTGTAGAGCAGCTCGATCACGGCCAGCGAGTCCAGGTCCAGGGAGTTCAGAGTCGCCTCGGGTTCCAACTCTTCGGAAAGCACCTGGAACTTGCCGGTCAAGGTGGCTTCCACGATCTCCCGTACAGGGGTCATACGGTCACTCCTGTCGTATTCGGTCGGATGTCGAAAACGTAGTCACCGGTCTTCGTCACGTTGTGGAGCACGTCCCGCACGTGGTCGGTGAAGCAGGCAATGCCCGCACGGGCGGTCTCCGCATCGGGATAGCGCGCCATCAGCTGCACTCCCTCACCGGTGCGGTTGACCCAGATGTTCGCTTTGTTTCCGCGGGTCATACGGAACAAGGTCCGGGCATTCCATTCGGTCCACCGCGGCTCCCCCGGGACCACCCGCATATCGCTGAAGGAGACGAACGGGCACACCTCGGGCATCGACCGCTCCACATCCGCTGCCATGCCGAGAAGTTCCATGGCCCTCGTGAACGGCACACGGCCGAGGCGCACTGCTCTCCTCGCGGACCGGTGCGCTCTCGGCACCACATCGCGGAAGCTTGCGGCTCCGCCGAGTTCGACCTCGACCGCGCCAATTCCGATGTACCACCCCATCGCGTGCAGCCATTCCGGCCGGAAGCGGGTGTGCACCGGCATCACAGTCCGGTAGAGCGGCTCACCCGTGAGCTGGTAGGCGGAGATCGCGAAGGCCGCGAGCAGACCGGCGACGAACCCTCCGTCCGCGGCGTGGCAGACCTCCTCAACCGCCTCGGCCTCGGGTCCGTCCAGTAGCGTCATGTCCATCCTGATGTGCGGCAGGAACACGTCCTCCGTGACACCGAGATCGAGCGGAAACCCGGGGAACCGCCCACCGCCGTCCTCGACGAGCCGGGCCCATCGCAGGACGGCGGGATCGTCGGCGTCGATCTGCCCGGCGGCGTCGCGCTCGGCGACGCTGTAGTCGACATAGCTGCCGACGCGGCGGTGCGGGGCCGGCCGCCCCGCGGAAATGGCGGCGTACAGATCCTGCAGTTCCTCAACGCTGATCATCACCGAGAAGCCGTCGGTGTGCGCGTGGTCCATCCCCACGACGACAGTGGTGGAATCCGTGTGTTCCACGGTCTCCACCACATAACTGGGCCAGTTCAACGCGTCGGTCGCACCGTCGATGCGCCCTTGGAGACAAGCGGAGATCTCTTCAGTGCTGGTGAACTCGCCCAGGACCACGTCACGCACGACCACCGCGTCGTGGTCGACGGTGAAACGCTCGGCCTTCGCGTCGACCACGCGGAACCCACTGCGCAGCGTCTCATGGCGTTCGACCCACGCCCGCAGCGTCGCACGAAACGCTTCGACGTCCAGGAGTCCAGGAATCTCGAAACCGAATCCCAGCCACGGAGGAGTCCTGACGTCCCGCTCGACAAGCTTCGAGACGAACTTCAGGTGCCATTCCTGGTTATACGACAAAGGCGTGCCCCGGACCGACCGTGCCGCCTCGCGAAAGGGCTCCCCGTCCAGCGTCCACTCCCTGACCAGCCCGGGGCGTAGGCGGTACTCGGGGAGCGTCGTCATCAGCATCCGAGCACCCCGACTCGAGAACAGCGCCGGTCTCCCGGACAAGTTCCGGCAGCCCTCATCCGCAGAGCGTCATCGACTACCCGGCCGTCGCACGGCCGGAAGCTCACCCACACCCTGCTCAGCACCACACCCACCTCAACTTCCACCAGCCGACAGTCACACCACCATGCCCAACTGCGGCCGGATCCATGGCGCATAGGCCAGCCTTGTACACAGATTGATGAGCCGGTCCCGAAACGGTGACGAGGCTCACTTCCATGCCGCACTGGGCTTCGATCGTGACGTCGATCGAAGCACGTGACCGTGGGTGAACAAATGATCCAGAAATCGATGTTTGATGCCCCGCTGTTCCCGGAGCGCGGGGCCGCGTGAACGACCGGACCCGCGAGCCTTGTGACCGGAAAAGCCATACCGCATATGGCGGATCGACATGGCACTCGGCAGGATGCAGCCAGCGTCGGCGACCCCTTCCCCGCCACGCCGATCCGCCCTTCGATCCCCTCAACCCGGGTACCGCGTCGCCCGGTGACCTGAGCCCCGCCCTGAACTTCCCTCCCCTCGCGGCCCTTTGGTGCTGGGGGGCGTTTTGTTTCTCCAGAGCGCGGCCATGCGACAGGGCGCACGCCGTGGCGGATCGCTACAACTCGGGTGCATACGTGGGTTCCCCGCTCTCGTTTGTGCGCTGGTGAGCTTCCGATGCGTTCTTACGGAGGTTTTGCCGCAGAAATGACCACTGCGGAATTCAGCGCTCATACGGTCTTTCAAGTATGGCGCGTCACACCTTCCCCAGCGATCTGATCGAGACCCAGCGTGACTGGGACCGCACCTACGAAGCACTCGCCCGCCGCAACCCGGTACGCACCGCGGTGCTGCGCCGTCGGCTGCTGGCGCTGTCGCACGATCGTCCCCCAAGACACGGCTTACCCTCTCTGACCTGCTGGAACGTCATGGATGGGCGTTGATCGGCAAGGGCCGCCAAGATCCCCAAAGGACTCATAATCCGTCGGCCGTGGGTTCGAGTCCCACCCGCCCCCTAGGCGTTACGCGCGCAGAATCGATCTGACCAGCGCGTTCGCCGTTTGCACTGATCAAGCCTGTGGCCCCAGGATCCGATCCTGGGGCCACAGGCGTGCGTGTCGCCCTATTTGCACTCGACTGGGGGAACGCGGGCGGAAATCTGTGGGACGTCGGGGGCCAGTGGCTACGCCGTGCTCTCGATCACTCGCAGCTGGGCTGACGCCCCTGCCCGCGCGCTCCAACTCGCCGAGCACACGCCTCTCTTCCTCCCGTTCACGGCACAGGTGCGAGGAAGGCGATTTCCATTGCCCGCTCGAGTTCGCTGTCCGAGTGACAAGGGAAAGGCCGGCGAGGCCTCGACCGGTGCCGGTCAGGAGAAGCGGGCGATGACGGTCATGGTCGGGCGGAGATTGCGTACGGCGGGCAGCCGGTGCAGTACGGGTGCCAGCAGCCCGTAGTACGGTCCGCGGCCACGCGGCAGGGGCAGTTCCCGCACGTCGGTGATGGCCGGGTGGGTGGTGTGCACCTGGGACAGCTCGCCGGCGTCCAGCCCCCATGGCATGGGCGGCGGCTGGTACCCCTGTGCCGTGCGCATCCGGCCGCGCAGTGTGCGGGTGCTGAACCACCGCGGGACCGCGTCGAAGACGAGAGCTCCGCCGCGGAACCGCTCGGCGCAGCCGGCGATCAGCTCCCTCACCTGGGGCGGCCGCAGGTACATCAGCAGCCCCTGCGCGGTGATCAGCACACCGCGGGTGACGTCGACCTCGTCGCGCCAGGACAGGTCGAGTGCGGACTGGGCCAGGATCCGACGCCGCTCGCCGTCCCCCAGCAGGCGGCGGCGCACCTCGGCGGTCTCCGGCAACTCCACGCACAACCAGCGTGCCCGCCCGTTGTCCACCCGCCAGAACTGTGTCTCCAGCCCCTCGGCCAGTGCGACGACGGTGCCGTCCGGGTGCTCGGCGAGGAAGGCCCGCACGGCGTCGTCGAAGGTCCGCGCTCGCAGGGCCTGTCCCTGAGCGAGCAGAGGGTTGGGCGGGCCGAAGGTCTCCTCGAAGGGGTAGTCGATCCGCTCGACCAGTTCCACGGCCTTCGGATCCTCCAGCACCGGCCGCGGCTGCCGGGCCTCGTACGCACGGTGGTAGAGGTTCCACAACAGCGTCTCCGGAACGCCACTCAGCTTCACGGTCCGCTCACTTTCGGTCGCCATGCAGCCGCTCCTTGCCCTCCGAATATCCGTACCCGGTCAACTCCGACATGGGCCATCGGCTCGGATACGCCGATGCCCGCGTGACGCCTACAGCAGTGAACGTATCCGCTCGCGGACTGGAATGGCGGGCCCATGACCGCAGCGGCCCGTACGGGCAGGAGCGGCGCCGACGGAACCGACCCGGCTCGACCACCCGCCGGATCCGCGTTCGGGTCAGCCGCCGGCCCGCCGCTCCCCGCGAGGTGACGATCGACCGCCGGACGCCGTCGGGGCGGCAGCTGCCTACTGACCGCGGGAGCCGGCCGCCGGGCACAGGGGCGTCAGGGCCGGGGACAGCAGTGGGCGACCGCCGTGCGCAGGGCCGTGCGGATCTCCTCGGGGGGTGGCGGGCCGTCGGGCTGGGCACCGGCGGTGACCGCGGCGGCCACCCTGCGCAGCTTGGTGTTGGACCGCTGGGAGGCCTCCCGCAGGATGTCCCAGGCCTGCTGGGACGTACAGGCGCGGGTGGCGATCAGGATGCCGCGCGCCTGGTCTATCACCGGGCGGGAGGCGATGGCCTGGCGGAGCTGTTCGACCTCCTTTTGCAGCAGGAGGAGCTGCTCCGCCCGCTCCAGGGCCACCGCCGAGGCGACCGGGGGCTCGGCCTCGGGCTGCGGTCCGGGCCGGCGCGCCGTCGGGCGCAGGGGGTCGGTGGTGTCCAGACCGGCCAGTTCCAGGACCCGGCGCGGCTGGCCGGTCCAGCCGGTGGCCGTCACTGGGATCAGGTGACGGCGGCCGTGGTCGTCGAGGGTGTCCAGGAACTGCAGCCCCGCCGTGTCCATGAAGGTCACCCGGGCCACGTCCAGGTCGACCCGGCTGGTCCCCGGCGGCAGTTCGGCCAGCGTCTTGGCCAGGGTGTCCGCGCAGCCGTGGACCAGCGCCCCGCGTGCCATGAGTGCCGCCCGGCCGTCCGCTTCCGTACGCACGTCGATCACCAGAGTGTCGACCAGAGAGTTCAACCGACTTGCGAATGGTGGTGCCGCTGAGATCATCTCCCCGCCTTGTTCGTCCCCGGCAGTCCTCGCGCGTCCTGCCGACGTCGCGTTTCCCCGTTGCCGCCGGGCCGCGGCCGCGAAAAGCCGCGGGCGAACCGAACTCCGCGGAATCCCGGCGGTGCTGCCCGTTCGCCTGCCCGCTTCCCGGCGGACTACACGCGGTGTTCGGGTCATGCGGCATTCCTGCCGAGTCGGTGGTTGTCGGGACAGGGGAGTTGGGTGGAGGAGGGGCCGGTTCGGGCGCGTGTGGTCGAACGCGGCCGTGCCGTATGCGCGCCAAGCCGTGCCGTACGCGCGCCAAGCCGTGCCGTTCTCGCGGACCGAGCTGCGGGATTCGCGCCCCAACGGGTACCCATGACGCACCGGTCCGGGACGGCGCGGAGCATACTTGGCTCCACGTCCAGGATCAGCAGGGAGACGGTGTGGACATCCCGGACCGGCTGCGACCTCCGGCGGACGTCGCCGTGCCACCGGCACGGTGCCGAAGCTGAAGGTGTGTCCGCTGCCGCGGCAGGCCGGCCTGCGGGCGGCGGGCGAGGTCAGCCTGGCCACGCGCGTGCTCTGGGAACGCGCGCTGGAACAGGCGGTGCGCGAGGGTGAGGACGTGTACTACCTGGAGCTTTCGGCCGTGACTTTCGTCGACGTCGCCGGCGTCGGCGTGCTCGCGGACGCCGCACGGCGGCTGAGCCGGGCCGCCGTATCGTGCTGCACCGGCCGTCGTCCGGGCTGAGCCGGATAGTGGAGATGTTCTGGCCCGGCCTGTCGGGGAGCGAGGTGTCGACGTCATGACCGCCGCGGCCGAACCCTTCGTCCACCCCGCGCTGTTCTACCGGGACGAGCAGGAGTACCTCGCGGGCACCGTGCCCTTCGTGCGCGCCGGACTGGAGTCGGGCGAGCCGGTGGCGGTGGCCGTCCCCGGCGAGAACCTCCGGCTGATCGAGGCCGAACTGGGCGCGGACGCAGACGCCGTGCGGCTGCTGGACATGCGGCAGGCCGGACGCAACCCCGGCCGGATCATCCCCGGGGTGCTGCGCGCCTTCGCCGACGCCCAGGAGCCCGGTCGGCGGGTGCGGATCATCGGCGAGCCGATCTGGGCCGGCCGCACGCCGACCGAGTACCCGGCCTGCGTCCAGCACGAGGCGCTGATCAACGCGGCGTTCCAGGGCCGCGAGGTGACCGTCCTGTGCCCGTACGACGCCCGGCGCCTCGACGAGCGGATCCTCGCCGACGCCTACGCCACCCACCCCGTCGTCATCCCCGCCGGCGCCACCGGGGAGCGGGACAGCGTCGCCTACGCCCCCGAGCACATCGTCGCCCGCTACAACGAGCCGCTGCCGGTCGTGCCGGACGCCCTGCCCTTCGGCTTCGCGACGGAGACGCTGTCGCAGGCCCGGCGCGTCGCCACCGCCGAGGGCGCGCGGCTCGGGCTCGCGGACACCCGGCTGGAGGACCTGGCCCTGGTCACGGCCGAGCTGACCACCAACGCCGTGGTGCACGGCGGCGGTTCGGGCGTGCTGCGGGTGTGGGCCGAGGACGGCTACGTGCTGTGCGAGGTGCGGGACAAGGGCCGCCTGGACGACCCGCTGGCCGGACGCCGGCCCGCCGCCCGCGACCAGCGTGGCGGCCGCGATCTGCTGCTGGTCAACCTCGTCGCCGACCTCGTCCGCGTCCACACCGGCGAGGCGGGCACCACCGTCCGCTGCTGGTTCGCCTGCTGATCGGCCCTCGTCGGGCCGCGGCGTCGAGGGCGACCGCCGTCGCCGTCACGGAGGGTTCAGGCTCCCAGCGGGTCCAGTGCCAGCGGCTCGATCCTGCCCTCCAGCATGGCGCCCAGGCCCTGGACGGCGCACACGTCGGGACGTTCGGCGATGTGCACCGGCACGCCGGTGGCCTGCCGCAGCATCTGGTCGAGGCCGGGGAGCAGGGCGGAGCCGCCGACCATCATGATCCCGCGGTCGGCGAGGTCGGCCACCAGGTCGGGTGGGCACTCCCGCAGCACTTTGCCGATGCCGTCGAGCACGGCGGTCAGCGGCGTCTGGATGGCGTCCCGTACGGCGGCGGTGTCGACCCGGACGGAGCGGGCCAGGCCCGTGGCCACGTCCCGCCCGTGGATCTCCGTGGACGCCGGGCCGTGCGGGGTGAGCCCGTTGCCCGACAGGGCGAGCTGCAGCGGCCGTACGGACTGGCTGGGCAGCATCAGCGCGTGCTCGTGGCGCAGGTGCTGCACGATCGCGCGGTCGACGGCCTCGCCGCCGACCGGGATGCGCTCGGCGGTGACGATCGAGCCGAGGGAGAGAACGGCCACCTGGGTGGCCGCGGCCCCGCACACCATGATCATGGTGGCCTCGGCCCGCTCGACGGGCAGTCCGCAGCCGACGGCGGCGGCGATCAGGGTGTCGACCAGCTCCACGCGACGGGCACCGAGCCCGACGAGCGTCTCGATCGTGGCCCGCTGGGCGAGCGGATCGGCGTCGTGCGGGGTGCAGGCGGCGGCGCGCAGCCGGGTCTTGCGGCGCAGGCTGCGGCGCATCTTGTCGCCGAGCAGATGCCGCAGCATGCGCTGCGCCATCTCGATGTCGACGACGGTGCCACCGGAGACTGGCCGGACGACGCGGATGTAGTCGGGGGTGCGGCCCGTCATCCTCTCCGCGAACTCGCCGACCGCGATCAGGGCGCCGGTGCGGGTGTTCACGGCGGCGACCGACGGCTGGTCGACGACAAGCCCCGTGCCCTTCACGTACACACGGGTCCGTGCGGCTCCCAGATCGACGGCGAAATGGCAGCGGCGCAACTGCTCCAGACTGGCGGTCATGGCAGATCCTCCCGAGAGCGCGGACCGTGACGGGGCCGTCGCCGGTTGGCGGCCTCCTTCGCATAGTGCGGGGGCCGGGGAAGAGGCGCCTGTTCTGGTGGGCCGGGTGGGGTGCGGCTGGATGGGTGAATTTATGGTTATGTGCTGAATAGAGATGGTTATATGTCACATAAAGGCCAGAATAGGGGGCCCGGCGCCTGCTCATTCGCCCCCTCGAACTCGGTGCGGGCCTCGGCAAGCGACGAGCGGGGCGGCGGGGTGCGGCAGGAGGCCGTCCGGGCGGTGGGGGTCAAGCGGCCGTGCCATCCCGGACGGTGGTGACGCCCCGGATGACGCCCAGTTCGACCAGGTCCTGGGGGCGGATGCGGAGCTGGTCCGCGGTGGCCGGCGCCTGGTCCGGCGGGCGTTTGAGGATTGCGGCCGCGAGCTCCGGGGCGATCACCGAGAAGTAACTGTCCGGTGTGGCCCAGGTGTTGCCGGGGGCGGCCAGCGCGAGCGCACCGCCCGAGCCGCCCTCGCCGATCACCAGCGTGGTGATCGGCGTACGGGCGGCCGCCACCGCGGCGAACAGGTCGGCGATCGCGGCACCCACGCCCCTCCGTTCTGCCTCGGCATCGTTGGCCGCGCCCGGGGTGTCCACCAGGGTCAGCACCGGAATGCCGAGCCGGTCCGCGAGACGGATCAGTCGGGTGGCGGTGCGGTAACCGGCGGGGCGGGTCGCGGTTCCCGTCTGGGCGGCGTATGCGACGGTGCGGCCGTCGTGCTCGCCGAACCCGCAGAGCATGCCGTCGTCCGCACCGCCGCAGCGGTCGCCGCGGAGGGCCGCCCGCCGGGTGAAGTAGGTGTCCAGGTACTGCTCGGCCCGCGGGCGCTCGGGCGAGCGTGCACGTCGCACGGCGTCCCAGCCGGTGGCGGGGAGGTCGGGGGTGCCTGCGGACTGCCGAGGCGGGGGCTCGGGCGTCGGGGGTTGGGGTGCGGCGGGTGATGGCGGGGGCTCGGGCGTCGGGGGTTGGGGTGCGGCGGGTGATGGCGGGGGCTCGGGGGTCGGCCCGGCCGGTGCGGGGCCGGGGCCGGGCGGCGAGGCGTCCCGCGCCGGCGCGTCGGTCGGGCGCGGAGCGCCGGGAGGTGGGGCGTCGGTCGCGCGCAGCGCGTGCGGCGGGGGAGCCGCAGCCGTCGACGGGCGGGTCAGCAGCCGCAGCCACAGTCCCAGCGTCTCCCGCAGGTCCTCCGGGCGTACGACCGCGTCCGCCGAGCCCGCCGCCACCTGCGCCTCCGCCGTGTACGCCGCCGGGTCGGCGTCCGGCGGGCGGACCCGGGAGCCGGCGAAGCCGACCTGGGCGCCGGGCAGGGCGAGGATCACGTCGGCGCCCGCGCCGAGGGTGGCCCAGCCGCCGCCGGTCGTCGGGTCCCGCAGCACCGCGATCTGCGGCAGGCCGGCCTCCCGGGTGAGCGCGGACTGCCGGGCCACGCGCTGGAGTTGGGTGAGGGCGAGCATGCCCTCCTGCATCCGGCTGCCCCCGGTGGCGATCAGCGGCACGACCGGCAGGCGGTGCTCACGGGCGTGGGTGTACGCCGCCTCCAGCCGGTCGCCGGTGCGTTCGCCGAGCGAGCCGCCGAGGAAACCGAACTCGAAGGCGATCAGCACGGTCGGCGTGCCCTCGACGCGCGCGGTGCCGCAGACCACGGACTCGTCCTCGCCGGTGCGCTCTGCGGCGCGGGCGCGCGAGGCGTCGTAGCCCTGCCAGCCGAGTGGGCCGTCGGACCTGGACTCGCGTGAGGGGTACGGGAGTTCGGTGAAGTTGTCGGTGACGAGGGCGATGGCCTGCCGTGCGGAGAGCCGCTCAGTCATGCGTCAGCGCCCGCTTCATGATCTTCCCCATGTCGTTGCGGGGCAGGGAGTCCAGGAGGCGGACGACGCGCGGCCGCTTGTGCGGGGCGAGCCGACGGGCCACGTGATCCGCCAACTCCTCGGCTTCTGGGGGAGATTGGGGATCCGCCGGGACGATCCAGGCGACGATCCGCTCGCCCAGGTCGGCGTCCGGCTCCCCGGTGACGGCGGCCTCGCGCACCCCCGGGTGTTCGAGGAGCGCGTTCTCGATCTCCCCGGCGCCGATCTTGTAACCCCCGCTCTTGATCAGGTCGGTGGCCTTCCGACCGACGATGCGGACGTAGCCGTCGGGGTCCCGCACCGCCATGTCCCCGGTGCGGAACCAGCCGTCGGCGGTGAAGGCGGCGGACGTCGCGTCGGGCCGGTTGAGGTATTCGGTGAACAGGTTCGGCCCGCGCACCTGGATCTCGCCCACGGTCTCGCCGTCGTACGCCGCGATCGGTGTGCCGTCCTCCTCCACGAGCCGCAGCTCGACCCCGGGCAGCGGCACGCCGACGGTGCCCGCGCGCGGCTCCCCGTCGGCCCGCACGCTGGTGTTCATCAGCGTCTCCGTCATGCCGTACCGCTCGATCACCCGCCGTCCGGTCGCGGCCGCGATCCGCTCGTGGTCGTGCACGGGCAGCGCGGCGGAACCGGAGACCAGCAGCCGCGCCCCGCCGAGCGCCTTGGCCAGCTCCGGGTTGGCGGGCAGCGCCTCCGCGATCCGGTGGTACATGGTCGGCACGCCGAAGAGCATGGTCGCGCCGCTGTTCAGCTCCCGCGCCACGCCCTCCGTGGTAAACCGCCCGAGGTGCCGCACGGCCCCGCCGCGCCGCAGCGGCCCGAGCATGCCCAGCACCAGCCCGTGCACATGGAACAGCGGCAGCCCGTGCACCAGCACGTCCTCACCGGTCCACTGCCAGGCGTCGGCGAGCGCATCCAGGGTGGCGGCGACCGCCCGGCGGGGGATGACGGCGCCCTTGGGCGGGCCCGTGGTGCCGGAGGTGTAGACGACGAGGGCCGGGTCGCCTTCGTCCGCCTGCTCCTGCGGGACCGGCCCGCTGCCGTGGACGTCGACATCGACGCGCCGCAAGTCGCGCAGCGCGGACGGAAGTTCGTCGCCGGGACCCGCCAGGACCACCGACGGCGCGCTGTCGGACACGATGTGCCCGAGCTCCTTCTCCCCGGACTTCGGGTTGAGCGGCACGGCGGCCACCCCGGCGAGCAGCACACCCACCACCCCGACGGCCGTCTCCAGCGACGGCGTGGCCCACACCGCGACACGGGCCGCCCCGCGGATCCGTTCGCCGACGCCTCCGGCCGCCGCCGCGAGTTCCCCGTACGTCAGGGACCGGTCACCGAACCGCAGGGCGACTTGCTCACCCGGATCGCCCGTCAGGGCCGGAAAGAGGGAGGACACGGGCGCACTCCTTGGGGCTGTTCGTGGCTGGAGGACAACACCACCGTTCCTACCCCACGGCCGGGAACATCCGACGCTGCCGGAGGTTGATGCCGGTCACTTCCACGCTCAGCCCGTCGCCCTCCCCGGGCTCCCCACGTGCAGGTATCGGCTGCGGAAGCGGTTGTTAGCCTGCGAGGCGATCAGCCATGAACCGCTGTACGAGGATGGAGCCCGCCGTGCCCCGCATCGCACTCGTCACCTGCCGCCCCGCTCCCGACATCAGTGTCGACCGCGACCTCCCGGTGCTGGTGCGGGCGCTGGAGGAGGCCGGGGCGGAGGCGGCCGCCGTCTTCTGGGACGACCCGGACGTCGACTGGGGCGGCTTCGACCTCGCCGTGATCCGGTCGACCTGGGACTACAGCTGGCGGGCGGCCGAGTTCGTGGCGTGGGCCGAGCGGTGCGGCAAGGCCACGCGGCTGGCCAATCCCGTCGAGGTCGTGCGGTGGAACACCGACAAGCGGTACCTCGGGGAGCTGGCGGCGGCCGGCGTGCCCGTCGTGCCGACCCGCTACATCGGTCCGGGCGATCCGGCCGGCCTCCCGGACGACCACGAGTACGTGATCAAGCCCACTTCCGGCGCCGGCGCCCGGTTCGCCGCCCGCTACACGCCCGACGAGCACGACACCGCCGTACGGCAGCTCGCGCGGATGCACGCGGAGGGGTTCACGGCCATGGTCCAGCCGTACATGCGGCGCATCGACGCCGGCGGGGAGCGGGCGCTGCAGTTCTTCGGCGGCCGTCTGCTGCACGCCGGCCGCAAGGGCGCCGTCCTCGCCCCCGGCACGCCCTACGACGAGCGCAAGGTGGCCCATCCCGGCCTGGAGCCCTGGACCCCGACCCCGGCCGAACTCTCGGTCACCGAGCGCGCGCTGGCGGCCGTACCCGACGCGCCCGAGCTGCTGTACGCCCGCGTCGACCTCGTGGACGGGGAGGACGGCGAACCCCGGGTGATGGAGCTGGAACTGGTCGAGCCGAACCTCTTCCTGTGGCTGCACCCGGGCTCGGTACCGCGGGTGGTGGAGGCGATCCTGAACGCGGCCGGAGAGCCCGGATGACCGCGGCCGCCTCCTGACCGGCCGCAGACCGGGACCAGTCGGTGGGACCAGCCGGCGGGACCAGTCGGTGGGACCAGCCGGCGGGACCAGCTCTGCCTGGTGTGCGGGCGGCCGGATGCGGCGTGGACCTACCGCCTGACACCCGGACCGTCGGCCCCGGTGTCCTTCGCCCTGCCCCGGTGTCCTTCGCCCTGCCCCGGTGTCCTTCGCCCGGCCCCGGCGCTGCTACCTGTGCGAGCCGGGCGGAGGCGGGTCAGCCCACCGTCGTCCGCTGCAGCAGGCCCCACGCGAACTCCGCGACGACCTCCCGGCGTACCCCCCGCGCGTCCGGGGCCGTGAAGGCGAGGCGCCAGCGGTTGGGGGCGGTGCCCTCCAGGGGGCGCGCGGGGGCGAAGGCGCGGGCGGCCTCGTCGACCGTGCAGGACCAGGGGGTGAGGTCCTCCAGCGTCTTCAGGGAAGGGCCGGGGCTGCCCGGGGCGCGGACCAGCCACTCGTTCCACACCGCGCCGTTCGGGCCGACCAGGACCTCGAAGCGCAGGTCGGGCCAGAGCGGGAGGGGCCACTGCCAGGCCTCGCACTCCAGGTCGCCGATCGTGCGGTGCGCGGTCGACTCGGGGCGGCCCAGGACCGAGCGGTACCGGGAGGCGGCGGACCTCGTCCCCGGCGAGCGGACCATCGCCTGCCACCGCTTGTTGGCCTCCCGCATGTCGGCGATGGAGGCGCCCAGCGCGTGGCGGGCTTCCTCCACGAGGTCCTGATGGTGGTCGGCCATGCGGCGCAGCAGGACCAGCTGGAAGTCGAGGGTGCCGAAGGGGCTGCCGGGGCTATCGGGTCGCTTCGCGGTGGGCATGGGTCCCATCGTCGCCCACGGCGCGGGCGCCCGGGCGGCGGCCGTCCGGGAGGAACAGCACCGAGTTGACGTACCGCGGGCCGCGGAAGGGCAGGACGCGGCGCAGCAGGCCGTGGGAGACGACGTACGACGTCTGAGCCTGGTGGGCCTCCAGGAGGAAGGCGGACAGCGGGATCCAGGTGGTGCCCGGCAGCACCCAGCCCGCGTAGCCCAGCATGTCCAGGTACCGCACCACCGGTGTCCAGGTACCGCACCACCGGGCGGATCGGCCGGCCGCTGCCCGGGAAGGTCGCGGTCGGTGTGCTGCTCCGCCCGGCGCGGGAGGCGGTGGCACCCGCGGTGGGACAGGGGGTGCTGCTCGACATGGAGTACGAGCAGCCGCGGATGGTCGTGCCCGAGCCGGACGCCGCCGGACGCCCCGAGCTGCTGCACCGGGCGCTGACGGGGTGGGCGGGGGCGATCGGGCCGCCGGTACCGCTGCCGACGCGGCGAAGTCGCTGCGCTGGGCCGAGGCGGCGGTGGGGCTGATGGAGCGGGGGCTCCCGCCGGCCGGGGAGGTGCTGTACTGCACCGAGCACACGCAGGCGCTGGTGCTGTTGCAGCCCGAGGAGCTGATCGTCGACCTGGCGCTGCGCTGCCTGGCCCCGCTGGCCCACTGCGTGCCCACCCATGGGCGGCGGCTCGCGGAAACGTTACTGGCCTGGCTGGAGACGCGGGGCGGGGCGCCGGAGGTGGCGGCTCGGCTGGGTGTCCACCCGCAGACCGTGCGCTACCGTCTCCGGCAGATACGGGAGCTGTGGGGGGACGGGATCGACGACCCCGACCGCCGTTTCGAACTCGAACTGGTCCTGCGGGCGCAGCGCCTGCGCGGAGAGCTGGGGGACCCGAGGGTGCGCCGGTAGCCGGGCACTCACACCCATTGCCCGCGCAACCCACTATGACTAGCCTGTGTTCGTCATGCCGACCGCCTGTTGAAATTTCGAACATGCCTGGATCAAGGGAGGGGGCCGGTCGTGGGACGCCTCGTACCTGCCGTGACCCGAGCTCTCGACATTCTTGAGCTCTTCCTCGACGGGGACGGGACGCTCTCCGCCCCCGACATCGTGCGCAAGCTCCAGCTCCCGCGCACCACCGTGCACGAGCTGGTCACCACGCTCGCCGCCCGCAAGTACATCGTCCCCGTAACCGGCCAGCCCGGACGCTACCGGCTCGGCGTACGCCCCTACCAGCTCGGCAGCCGCTACGCCGAGCAGCTCGACCTCGCCGCCGAGGGCCAGCAGGTGGCCCGGTCCGTCGCCGAGACCTGCGACGAGACCGTGCACGTGGCGATCCTCGAGGACACCGACGTCATCTACATCGCCAAGGTCGACTCCACGCACGCGGTGCGCATGGTGTCGGCGGCGGGCCGCCGCCTGCCCGCGCACTGCACCTCGGTCGGCAAGATGCTGCTCGCCTCCCTCCCGGAGCAGGAGCTCGCCGCGCGCATCCCGGACGGCGCCGAACTGGTCGCGATGACCCCCAACAGCATCACCGACCCGGCCGCCCTGCGCGAGGCCCTGGCCGAGATACGGCAGCGGGGCATCGCCGTGGAGAGCCGCGAGTCCAACCCGGACGTGAGCTGCGTGGCCGCCCCGGTGCGCGACCGCACCGGCCAGGTGGTTGCGGCGCTGTCCATCTCCGTGCCCATGATCCGCTGGAGCGACGAGCGCATGGCCGAGCTGGAGCAGCTCGCCGCCAAGGGCGCCGCCGAGCTGTCGGAGCGCCTCGGCCACCGGAGCGTGGCATGACGTACGAGGTGGCGGTACGCGCGGAGGCGGAGCTCGGCGAGGGCCCGACGTGGGATCCGGAGGCCGGGCGGCTGATCTGGGTCGACGTCCTGGCTTCCCGGGTGCACACGTACGACCCCGCGTCGGGCCGGCGCACGGTCCGGACGACCGAGCAGCACGTGGGCGCGGCCAAGCCGCGCGTCGGCGGCGGCCTGGTCCTCAACCTGAGGGACGGCGTGGGCCTGGTGGACCCGGACGGGTCCTTCCGCCGGCTGCACCACGACCCGGTTCCCGGCCGCCGCGGCAACGACGCCGCCGTCGCGCCCGACGGCTCGCTGTGGGCCGGCACCATGCGCTACGACGAGGCACCGGGCGGGGGCACGCTGTCCCGCGTCACCGGTGACGGCTCGGTCGAGGTCGTGCTCGACGACGTGGCGGTGAGCAACGGCACCGGCTGGAGCCCCGACGGACGGCTGATGTACTACATCGACTCGCCGACCCGGCGGATCGACGTCTTCGACTACGACGGTGAACGGGTCACGGGCAGGCGGCCGTTGGCGTCGGTCGAGAAGGGGGCCGGTTTCCCGGACGGCCTCACGGTCGACGCCGACGGCTGCGTGTGGGTGGCCCTGTGGGACGGCGGGGCCGTCCGCCGCTACACGCCCACCGGCGAGCTGGACCGGGTGATCGAGCTGCCCGTGCCCCGCCCGACGGCCTGCGCGTTCGGCGGAGCCGACCTGACCGACCTGTACATCACGACGGCCCGCACGGGACTGTCCGCCCCGCATCCCCTGGCGGGCTCGGTACTGGTGGTGCCGGGGGCGGGGAAGGGGCTGCCGCAGCCGGCCTTCGCGGGCTGACGCCGACCGGCGGACCGATCTGCCAACGGGCCGATTTCGGCGGTCCGTCCGCCCGTCGAGCCGGTCCGCTCGTCAATCCGGTCCGCCGTCAATCCGGTCCGCCGTCAAGCCGGTCCGCCCGTCCGGTGGTCCGTCTGCTCGTCGAGCGGGTCCGCTCGTCAAGCCGGTCCGCCCGTCCGGTGGTCCGTCTGCTCGTCGAGCGGGTCCGCTCGTCAAGCCGGTTCGCCGTCAAGCCGGTCCGCCCGTC
>NZ_JBEXHW010000001.1:204438-252275 GCF_040608235.1 Streptomyces sp. NPDC005202
GCCGGTGGTCCGTCTGCTCGTCGAGCGGGTCCGCTCGTCAATCCGGTTCGCCGTCAAGCCGGTCCGCCCGTCCGGTGGTCCGTCTGCTCGTCGAGCGGGTCCGCTCGTCAATCCGGTTCGCCGTCAAGCCGGTCCGCCCGTCCGGTGGTCCGTCTGCTCGTCGAGCCGGTCCGCTCGTCAATCCGGTCCGCCCGTCCGGTCGTCCGTCCGCGGTCGTCCGTCCGTCCCCGGGCCGGTCTCACCCCGATGTCCGGTCCAGGTCGTGCAGGATCTTCCGCTCGGCCCGGGTGAGCGGGGGGCCGGACAGCGGTGGCAGCGGGGAGCCGCTGAGGACGGCCAGTGCGGTTCCGGGGTGGAGCAGGCGGGCCGGGCCCGTGCGCAGGCTGGTCACGTCCCACAGGGCGGCCGCCGCCTGGTAGGAGCCGGTGGCCGTCTTCGTCAGGCGGCGGCTGTAGCCGGTGACGAGGCGGTCCGCGAGGCCCGGCCGCCCGCCGCGCGTCCCGGGGTACCAGACGTCCTGGCCGACGGCTGCCGCCCAGGCCGCGTCGACCGACCGGGCGGCCCCGCGCTGCACCCGGCGGGCGAGGCCGGGCGTGGCCAGGCCGGTGCGCCGCAGCTCCCGGCCGAGGAGCCGGGCGCCGAGCGCGGCCACCGACATGCCCTGCCCGTAGGCCGGGTTGTAGGTGGCCAGCGCGTCGCCGAGGACGACGAACCCCTCCGGCCAGTGCGGGGCCTTCTCCAGGTAGCGCCGGGCGTTGCTGGTGCTGCGGCTGACGTACACGTCGGTGAGGGGTTCGGCGCCCGAGACGAGCTGGGCGACGATGGGGTGCGGCAGGTCCAGGGTGTACCGCAGAAAGCCCTCGGGGTCCGCCGGCGGCTCGCCCCCGCGGGTACCGGCGAGGCTGACCATCCAGCGGTCGCCCTCGATGGGCAGAACCATGCCACTGCGGCCGGGTCGGGACACGTAGGGATTGGCCTGCACGACCGTCAGCGGGAACTGCTCGGCGCCCGCAGGCATGCGGTAGATGCGCGTGGCGTTGACGAGGCCGGAGTCGACGGTCCTTTCGCGTATGCCGGTCACGCCGAGCAGCCCCAGCCACTTCACGACGCGCGACCCGCGTCCGCCGGCGTCGACCACGAAGTCCGCGTCCAGCTCCGTCTCCCCGGCGGCGGTCTCGGCACGGACGCCGTGCACGCGCCGCCCCGTGCCCACCAGACCGAGGGCCCGGGCCTTGCGGATCTCGGTCTTGGTGTGGGCCAGGACGGCGTCCCGTACCGCCCAGTCCAGCAGCGCGCGGGTGCAGCTGATCATGCGGGGCCCGTCATGGCGCCAGCGCCGGAACCAGCCCTCGGGCGTGAGCGCCACCATGCCCGAGCCGAGGGGTATCTCGTGGGCGCCCGCGGCGAGCAGCCGCGCGCGCAGGCCGGCGCCCGGCACGAGATCCTCCATGGCGGCCAGGCCCCCGGCCATGAGGAGGTGCGCATGGCGACCCTGCGGCAGCCCCTTGCGGTGCTCGGGTCCGCCGGGCAGGTCGTCGCGGTCGAGTACGACCACTTCGTCCACGGCGCTGGACAGCGCCGCCGCGGCCAGCATGCCGGCCAGGCCGGCACCGATGACGACAGCTCTACGCGACATGGGGCTCCTCGGAGTCGGCCATGAGCTCAGCCATGGGAGGTCCTCACCGTTCCTTCGCTCAGGGTGGTGACGGCGGGCGATCGGGCCAGCGCCTGCGCCAGCTGAACCAGCCCGCTCGTCCCGGACACCTCCGTGGCGTGGAGGCGGTGTCCGCTCGGCGTCCGAAGGGGCTCCTCGCCGGCGGCGGCGCGGCGCGCGGCGTCGGCGAGCATGACCGCCTCCGCCGCGATCCGGGCCTCGTGTGCGGTGCGGCCCGCGCGCAGGGCGGCGTCGAGCGCCCGCTCGCGGACCCGGTCGTCGAAGTACGGGGCCAGCGCCAGCAGGGCGTCGTGGATGGACACCTCGCGCCAGTGCAGTCGCGCCTGGGGGAGCTGCCACCAGGAGCTGGGCGGCTTCGGCGCGGTGGACGCGAACCGCACCCGGGCCCACAGCGGGCGCAGCCTCCGGTAGTCGCGCAGACTGTGCCCGTGCGCGACGGCCGCCGGCAGCAGCCTCGGCAGCACGAATCCCGCGGAACACAGCAGGGCGCCGAGCGAGGCCATCGGTGGGGCGACGGTCGTGGACAGGAGGTCGAGGTCGTGGCCCGACCAGCGCGCCACGACGGCCGTGTACTTGGTCAGCTGGAAACCCACCACGTCCAGCAGCAGGCCGGCGAGGATCAGCCGCAGGCCGGTCCGGAGCAGCCCCGTGACCTCCCGGCTCCACTTGACGCACAGGGCGCACATCATCAGCGTCGCGGCGCTGTGCCCGATCAGGTAGAGCAGGATCATCTCGCGCAGGTACGGCGTGTTCGCGTAGTACGTGTCGAGGTCGGTGAGCCGCTCGGTGCGGGCGTCGGCGAGCGCGAACAGCACGACGACGGCGACGATCAGCGGACCGTAGGCGGCGACGCTGCGCAGCACCATACGCCGGACCTGCTCCGGGGGACCGCCCCTCCAGTGGATCAGCAGGACGAGCAGCGAGCAGCTGTAGGCGGAGAGCATGCCGTAGGTCAGCGGGGCGCCGAAGTTCGGGATGCCCGTGAGGTCGTTGACGGTGGCCAGGGTCAGCGGCGCCGAGCAGACGAACACGAGCGAGCCGAGGGCGATCGACACGCACGTGGACACCGTCAGCGGATTCCGTACGGCCGTGCACGGCCGGCGGAACAGCACGGCGGCGGACAGCCCGAAGACCCCGGCCGCCAGATAGACGACGAGATTCACGCCCGGCACCTCCGCTCGGGACGGTGTGCGCCACTCAGGGGCAGCCGCGCTGCCGGCGTCCGCTTCATGCGGTGCCCGTCGGGGTCGTGCCGCTGCGGACCGGGGCGGTGGGGACGGGCGTCGACGTGGCCAGCGCGTCGGCGATGCGGACCAGGGCCGGGGGCCCGGGCACCTGGGCCGTCAGCCGGCCGGCCTCCTCGGGAGGCGAGCTGCCGGGCTCCGACCGGACGGCCGCGGCGATGACCGCCGCCCACGCGGTGGCCTCGGCCCGCTCCGGGTCGCCGGTCGCCTCCAGCGCCGCGTGACGGGTCTGTTCGTACAGGGCTCGGTCGAAGGACGCGTCCAGGTAGCTCAACGCGTTGTGGATGCTGGTCTGACGCCACATCAGCCGCGTGGTGGGGGAGGACCAGCGCGGCCGGGGCAGCCGGAGGGAGCGGCGGGTGAGGACGTCGTCCAGTGCGCGCTCCAGCGGTTCGAGGCGCTCATACGTCCGCCAGGACCGGCGCCACTCCGTCAGCCGGGGCCCGGCCAGCGGCATCAGGATGCCGACGGACGTCAGCAGGGCGCCCAGCCCGGCGGCCACGGGCGAGACGTTCGTGCCGAGCGCCGACCAGTCCTGCCCGCACCAGCGGGCGACCACGGCGACCAGTTTGGTCACGCTGTAGCCGGCGTTGCACAGCGTGCCCAGGCCCAGGACCAGCAGGCCGGCGCGGAGCCAGCCGCGCACCTCGCGGGCCCAGCGCAGGGACGACACCGTGGTGACACTGACGGCGGCGAGGTGCCCGGCCAGGTACAGCACGATCATCTCCGCGATGAACGGCGTCGTCGCGTAGTAGGTGTCCAGGTCGGTACGGCGCTCCACCGGCGCGTCACCCAGGGCGAACGTCGAGGCGATACCGATGAGCACGAACGCGTACGCCGCCATCCAGCGGTGGGCGACGCGATGCACGTGCGGTCCGCCCCGCCAGTAAACGATGAGGACCTGGGAGGCGGCGCTGTAGGCGGTGATCGAGGCGTAGGTCAGCAGTGCGGCGAGGTTCGGGACGCCGCTGACGCGGTTGACGGCTCCCACCGTGGGCGGGGCCCCGAGGAGGAAGCAGACGCCGGCCAGACCCAGCACCGCGCAGATGGCCCGCAGGTAGGGATCGTGCCGGTGGCGTATCAGGTCCGGGGCCTTCACCGCCAGGCCCAGCCACAGCACCCCACAGCTGACGTAGTTGATCAGGCCGCTCATCTTCTCCGTGTCCCACGGTAGTTGAGCGCGGCACCGATGCGTCCGGCGAGGTCCTGGGTGCCGTTGCTGTCCGCGGCGTACACGGAGTCCGCCGAGGCCTCCAGCCAGGTGCGCAGCCGACGGCCCATCAGCATGCCGAACCGGTCGGCCTCCTGTTCGTCGGTCAGGCTGAAGTCGGTGCGCGCCGCGACGGGTCGGGGCAGGCCGGCCGCGGCCGGGGCGGGCGACGCGTCCGCGTCCCGCCGGTTCATGTGCCACACCTCGTGACAGAAGATTACGATCTGGTGCCATACGGCGGCCCGCTGGTCGACGACGACCACGTCCTGCGTCTCGCCCTCCAGCCACAGTCCGCTCGCGGTGTGCGGCGGGAAGACCTCCCTGCGGACGACGACCTCGCGTCCCCGCCAGGCGCTGACGGAGTCGACGAGGGCGGCGAACAGTACCTCGGGGTCCGCGGGGATCGGCACCCGTATGGGGCCGATGAGAGCGTCGGCGAGCCGGCGCATCTGCCTCTTCCTACGCACCATGCTCCCCCGTGGATCGTTCAAGCCTGCCCCTATCATCTCCGGGCGGCCGACGGCGGGGAAAGGCCCTTCCGGTGCGGTCGTTTGCGGTGCGGTCGTTTGCGGTGCGGTCGCTTCCGGTGCGGTCGTTTGCGGTGCGGTCGCTTCCGGTGCGGTCACTCATGGACGGGCACGCTCTCCGCCGGGGCGGCGGCGCGGACGTGCACCGCTTCGATGAGGCCGGGCAGGCGCAGGGCCCGGGACACGGCGCCGATCTCCCTCAGCAGGACCGTGGTGTCGCGGTCGGAGGTGCCGTCGCCCTCCGGCGACCGGTTCCGGGCGTCGACGGCGTCCAGGACGGCCACCGCGGCCGCCAGCGCCTTCGCCACGTCCGGCGCGCACCCGAGGCCGAGCGCGGCGTCGTACGCCCGCCGGCGCAGATCCTCGTCCAGGCGGCGGGCCAGCGGCAGCAGCACGTCGCGGATGAACGTCTCGCGCCGGGTCAGCCGCAGCTCCGGGCTGGCCCGCAGCAACAGGGGCACCCCGCTGCCGTGCACGGTCCGCATCAGCAGGTACAGGGGCCGCAGTTCGTGGTGGGCGAGCCGGACGCGCCAGCGGTCGTGCAGATACTGGCCGGCGTGCGGCAGGATGAAGCCGACCGCGATCAGGATCGCCGAGACGCAGGCGACGGGCGGGGCGAGGTTCGTGCTCAGCCAGTCCAGGTCGTGCCCGGTCCAACGGGCCGCGACGGCGGTGAGCTTGGAGGCGTCGAAGATCAGGTTCAGCCCGTAGCCGGCGCCGAGGGACTTCAGCCCCCAGCGCAGCCAGGCATCCAGCCCGTCGGCGCGCACCCAGTTCCAGATCACCCTGGAGGTGATGAGAACCGCCACGGAGTGCGCGAGCAGGTAGAGCAGGATCTCCTCGCGCATGAACGGTGTGTTGGCGTAGTACGTGTCCAGGTCCCGCAGCCGCTCCACGGGCACGTCCGCGAGGGCGAACAGCACCCACAGGGCGACGATCACGCCCGCGTAAACCGTGACGACCCGGCGCATGGCGCGGCGGGTCGCGGCCGAGCGGTCGGACAGGCCGTTGCGCCAGGCGATGATCAGCAGCAGACAGGACCCGCAGAACGCGGTGAGCAGCGAGTACACCCAGGGCGCCGAGATGTTCGGTACGCCCGTGACCCGGTTGGTCCAGGCGATCGTCGACGGCGCCACGAACACGAACACCGCGCAGGCGAGCAGCAGCAGCCCGCCGACCGCCCGCAGCAGCGGGTCCTTCCACAGCCGGATGATCGTGGGCAGCTTGATCACCAGGGCGGCGGTCAGGACCGCGGTCGGGATCCAGAAGGAGATGGAGCACTGGCCGGCCAGGGCGGCGGGGTCCAGCGCGAGCCGGGCGGGCGGGGCCGCCAAGTCGAGGAAGCCGCCGCCCGGTTGGCGTAAGGGCGTCACCGCGCGGTTCCTTCGCGTCCGCCGGCGGGCCGTCCGCGGTACCCCAGGGACCGCTGGACGGGGTCGAGGGGCGGCGCGCCGGTGTCCGGGGCGGACAGACAGTGCCGGAAGGCGGTGGCCAGGCGGTGGCCGAAGTCGTCGGCCTCGGCCTCGTCCCGCTCGCGGGAGCCGCTGCGGGCGGCGACGGGGATCCCTCCCCGCTCGAGCGCGGCCGAGAGCCTGGAGGGAAGCGTGAGGTCGCGCCGGCCGGGCTCGTCGGCCAGGGCCCGGACCGCGGCGGCGCCCGCGGCGCGATGGTGGCGGTGCCCGGCATGCAGGTGCCACAACTCGTGGCCGAGGATGACCAGTTGCTGTACCGCCTCCGCCCGCTCCTCGACGATGACCAGGTCGAAGTCCTGGAACTCGACCCACAGCCCGGTGACCTCGAACTCGTCGGGGAACCGCTCGAAGCGCAGTTTTACGGGACGTCCGCCACGGCGCGCGCTCATCTCCTCGCACAGCGCCCGGCACAGTTCGCGCACCCCGGCCGGGGGCCGGGGCCTGGACCGCAGCGCGGCACAGAGGTCGTTCGTCAGGACGCGCATGGCGGAACCCGTCCGCGAGCGCCGCAGCGCCGCGGTGAGCCGGGCCGCCGTCCTGCGCGCGCCCGCGAAGTCCATCGCTTTCCCCTTCCGACCGCCGGTAACGGCAGGTTGTCCGAGCGTACGCGGCCGGATGTGTCTGCGTCATGCGATCCGACGACCGCCGTTCAACGAGGAACGATCGCCGCCTTTCGAAAGTCGTGTGCAACCCGTTGACCCGCAGCACCGGCCGGAACGCCGACGAGGACGTACCGGCCGACTACGATCGTGCCGTCCGATGCCCGTGCCGTCCGATGCCCGTGCCGTCCGATGCCCGTGCCGTCCGATGCCCGTGCCGCCCGACGCCCGCGCCACCGGTCGTGACCGTCACCGTCCGGGGGAGGCCACCGGTGTCACCGGCACTCCTCCGGCCGCGCTGCCCAGCAGCGTCAGCCGTACCCGGCCCGGGCCCGACAGCGTGGTGAACTCTGACAGGACGGCCAGGGCCAGGGTGTTGGTGCCCCGGGTGCGCAGGATGCCGTTCGGCAGGACGAAGGTGTGCTGCGGGCCCACGTCGTTGATGTACTGGCCCATGTTCCAGCCGTTGAGGAAGATCTGGACGCGGTAGGCGCGGTACGGGTCGTCCTCCAGGGTGAGCCCGATCGAGGCGTCGACGCCCGGGTCGACGGCCAGCTTGAAGGTGGTCCGGTACCAGGTCACACCCTGCCGCCGCTCGGCACGCGGGAACGTGACGGCCTCCCAGTCCCGGTCGGGGAACCCGGGCAGGTGCCAGCCCTCCCGCTCTCCGTACAGCCCGCCGTTGTTCTGCGGCCCGCGCACGGGGTCGGGTGCGGCCTCGCCCTGGATCCGCCAGCTCACCTTCGGCGCGGCCCCGGTGAAGGTGACCGCCGTCAGTCCGCGCGCCACCTTGTGCGTGTCCTGCGCCTTGCCGTCCTGGTCGTGCTGCATGCGCCGGACCAGGACCGACAGCACGTGCCGGCCGGGGGTGCGCAGCCGCTCCCGCACGGGGAAGACGGCCGTGTCCGCCCAACTGCCCTTCCGGACCGTGCTGTTGTCCGGCACCGGCATGCGGTGCGTACCGAGCGGCTCCCCGTCCAGCCAGGCCATCAGCAGCCCCTGCGTGCCGCTGCTGTAGGCGAGCGAGACCTCCTCGACGCCGGTGGCGTCCGTGAATGTGCCCCGGTACCAGACGTCCCCGTAGTGGAAGCCGTAGTCGTCGGCGAACAGCACCGGCTGCCCGTCCGGCACGGGCGTCGTGCTGTACGACGACGTCCTGTCGGCGACCTTCCACTGCGAGTCGTCGAAGCTCGGCCCGGCCTCCGGGTTCTCGGTGCGCATCCGCCAGCCGCCGAGCGCGGGCAGCCTCACCTCGGGCACGCCGGGCAGCAGTGCGCCGGCGCGCAGGCTCGCGGAGCCGCCGACCGAGGTCCGCACCGCGCGCCCGTTCCACACGACGCTCTCGATGCCGCGCGGCCCCCACACCTCCAGCCCGGCCGCCTCGACGGTGTCGCCGGTGAGGTGGACGGTGGAGCCGCGCAGGGCGGCGGTGCGCAGCAGCGCCGGGCCGTACACCAGCAGTGAGCCGGACGGGGTTTCGTACGGCCACAGGCGCACGGAGGCCGCCTCGTCGGCGAAGAGGAGCAGCAGCGGCCGGTCGATCCCGTCGCCCTGGACCAGCACCCGGAGCAGCTGACCGGCGCCGAAGGGGGCGGTGACACGCAGCAGGCCCTGGTCGTACACGTACGCGGCCTCGTCGTCCAGCCGCGTGACCGTCGGCTCCTCGGAGCACTCGAGGACGACGTGCGCCATCTCGCCGCTCCGTCCCGTGAAGACGGCGACGTCCTGCCGTCCGGCGGCGAGCCACAGCATCGGCTGCGCGGTGGAGTACCGCACTTTCCGCTGCCCCAGACGGAGCCCGGCGACCATCAGCCGGGCGTCCCGGGCCGGCACGGTGACCGGCAGGTCGTCGCCGGCGGCGGGCAGCGTCGAGGAGACGTCCTTGTCGCTGTCGTTGCGCAGGACGTAGACGTGGGCGTTCGTGTCCGGGTTGGTCAGGTGGTACACGGTGAGCCCGGCCGCCTTCACGTCCTTGGCCCGGTCGAGCTTGGCGAAGTCGGGGATGCGCTGCAGCATGTGCCCGATCTGGTGCATCGGGACCAGCTTCTCGGTGGGCTGCCGTCCCTCGTCGAAGGCGGCCCCGTAGTCGTACGACGTGTAGACGACCGGCGCGGGCAGCCAGCCCCACGACGTGCCGCCGAAGGTCATGTAGACGTTGTGGACGGTGATGCCGTTGGCGAGGTTGGTGAGGTAGAAGCGCCGCTCGTACGCCGCGTCCCGGGTCCGCCGCGACTCGGCGTATCCCTTCCCCTGGAACCAGGACCCGCCCCACGGATCGAACCAGCCACCCCCGAACTCGGGCATGAAACCGGGCGTCCTGGGACTGGCGGTCGCCCCGCCCGTCGGCCCCCCGGTCCCGAAGTGCCCCCAGTCCGGCGGGGTCTGGGACGGCGAGGGATACCCGTCGAAGCCGTACAGCCAGCGTCCCTTCTCCCCGCCGGTGTCGAAGGAGCCGGGGATCCAGTGGCCGTTGCGGCCCTTGTCGTTGTGGAAGAGGGGGACGTCGATCCCGTCGGCGCGCACCTTCCTGTACAGGTGTGCCATGTAGGCGCGGCCGGTCGGCTCGTTGACGTGGGAGTCGTACTCGTTCTCGATCTGGTAGAGCAGGATCGTGCCCGCCCCCTGGGTGAACAGGTGCCGGGAGGCGATGGCGTTGACGGCGGTGAGCCACTCGTCGACGTACGACAGATACGTCGGGTCGGCGGTCCGGGCGGTGCCCTTCGTGGCCGTGAGCCAGCCGGGGAAACCGCCGCCGTCGATCTCGGCGTTGATGTAGGGGCCGGGGCGCAGGATGACGTACAGCCCGGTCTCGGCGGCCATGCGCAGGAAGAGGTCCAGGTCCCGCACGCCGGTGAAGTCGTAGTGACCGGGGGCGGGTGAGTGGTAGTTCCACGACACGTAGATGCTGACGGCGTTGTAGCCGTGCGCCCGCATCTTCTGCAGCACGTCCCGCCACAGGGACGGGCTGGGCAGCCGGAACGGGTGCATCTCACCGGACCACAGGACCAGCCGCCTGCCGTCGACCAGCAGGGAGTAGTGGTCGAAGCCGACGGTGTGCCGCTGCCCGTCTGCGCTCGGCGGGCCGGGCGGCGGGCCCGTGGGGACGGAGCGCGCGGCATAGGCCGACGGCGCCCCCGGTCCGCCGCTGCCGCCCAGGGCCAAGCCCAGCGCGGCGGTGCCGGCGAGGGCGCTGAATGAACGTCTGCTGAGCGCCAAAGGTGTGCCTCCCGGGCGATCTTACGGGGCGCGGGTCCGGCCATTCTCCACGGGGGTGAGGCCCACAATGGTCGTATGAGGATCTCGGCACGGGCGGATTACGCGGTACGGGCGGTGCTGGAGCTGGCCGTACGGCAGGAGGACGGCCCGGTGAAGGCGGAGGCGATCGCAGCCGCCCAGGCCATTCCGCACAAGTTCCTGGAGGGGATCCTCGGCGACCTGCGGCGCGCGGGCGTGGTGACCAGCCGGCGCGGCGGGGGCGGCGGATACGGCCTGGCCCGGGACGCGTCGGCGATCACGGTGGCGGACGTGATCCGCGCGGTCGACGGCCCGATCGTGTCGGTGCGGGGCGAGCGGCCGACGGGGCTGATGTACACGGGGTCGGCGGAACCGCTGCTGCCCCTGTGGATCGCCCTGCGTGCCAGCGTGCGGAAGGTCCTGGAGGGCGTCACGCTCGCCGACATCGCGGCGGACGCGCTGCCGGAGCCGGTACGGCGACTGGCGGCGGAGCCGGGGGCGTGGGAAAACCCGTAGACAGGGGGGCGGCGCGGCGGTGTGGGAGGAGCCGTGGACAGGGGGGCGGCCGGGCCGTGTGAATGGCCGGAGAACGACCTGTTCCCCCGCGTGAGCCGCTGCGTACGATGCGACCGCTCCCGGCCTTCACAGCTCTCTCATGACTTCTCCACAGGCCGGGAGTGCGTGTGTCTTTGGCATGCGCATGCCCCATTTCAACCCCCCACTGAACGGATAGGAGAACCATGGCTGGTGGGCTGCTCCTGAGCGGCGCGATCGCCGCACTCCTGACCACCGCGCTACCCGCGCCGAACTCGTCCCCGGTGGTCGCCGACCCACCCCCGGACAAGATCGTCATCGATGTCGCCACGGTGAACGGCTCCGGCTGTCCGCAGGGCACGGCCGCCGTGGCCGTCTCCCCGGACAACACGGCCTTCACCGTGACCTACAGCGAGTACCTCGCCCAGGCCGGCGGCAACTCCGACCCCACGGCGTTCCGCAAGAACTGTCAGCTCAACCTGATCGTCCACGTCCCGCAGGGCTTCACCTACGCCGTCGCCAGCGCCGACTACCGCGGCTTCGCCTCGCTCCAGCCCGGCGCGAGCGGCACGCAGAGAGCCTCGTACTACTTCCAGGGCTCCCCGAACACCGCGGCCAAGACCCACCCGTTCGGCGGCCCGTACAACGACGACTGGCAGGCAACCGACAGCACCGACTGGGCCCAACTGGTCTGGGCCCCCTGCGGAGTCCTGCGCAACTTCAACATCAACACCGAGCTCCGGGTCAACGCGGGTACGAGCGCTCCCGGCAAGGTCAGCTTCATGACCATGGACTCGACGGACGGGGACATCAGCACGGTGTACCACCTGGCGTGGAAGGAGTGCCCGAAGTCCTGACGTGGGCGCGAGGTGGCCCGCACGGTCCCGGCCCTGGACCACCGCCCCGAACGTCCGCAGGCTGTCCGAGGACTCCGGCTCGCCGCCACCCGTTCCCACCACGCCATCGACCACCGTCGGTGACCGCCCGTGCCTATAGTCACGGGCGGTCACCGGTACTGTGACGTGTTCTCTATTGAATCAACGTGTTGCCCCTGTTCGTGTTGCGAGTGGAAGGAAGCACGTTGAGCGCGGCATGGCATGTGCGCTGGGTGACGGACGAGTCGCCGGTGACAGTCAGTGACCACCCCATCCTTCAGAGGTGGGTCGATCTCGGTGACCGTGAGGCCGCCCTTCGGATCGACCCGGGAGATCCGTTCTTCGTCGCCCCTGATTGTCGGGTTGATCCCCGGTTGACCTTGTACACGACGCGTTCGGCGTACGCGAACCTGGCGCGTTCGACGCGGGAGAACTATGCGAGCGACTGTTGTGTGTTTCTTCAACTTCCTGTGGCAGCGCGGGAAGAACTGGGATGAGGCGACGTCCGAAAATCTGCTGGACTTCGAGGATTGGCGCCGGTGGTCGCCGCGCAACCCGGATCGGATCGGCGGTTCCAAGTGGAACCGGGAGCTGGTCGCGATGCGGCGGCTGTACAAGTGGGCCGTGGGCAAGGGCTACTTGGCGGCGAGCCCGGTGGTGGAGCGTGAGGTCATGGGACGCCACGGGCAGATGGTGAGCGTTCCGGCCGCCCGCGCGAAGGACGTGCGTGCCACCAACGTCAAGTGGCTTACGCCCGCGCGCCTACCGGATGTGGCGGGACGTCGGTCTTCGCGGCTACACGCCGGATGGTCGCCGGGATGCGTCGTTCCGGGGCTGTAACGATGACCGGAACGCGGCCTACTCCGACGTGCTGTTCTCCTCGGGGATGCAGCGCACGGAAGGCGGCTCGCTGCTGACCATTGAGATCCCTGATCTGGCGGGCGGCGCACGGTACTTCTGCGACGGCAAGCTGGGCCGGGAGGTGACCAAGAGCAAGCGGGAGAGGACCGTCTTCTACTCCGCGGACGCCCTGCGGGCGGTGGAGACGTACATGCGTACCTCCCGACGGGCGGCGATCCGTCGGGCTCAGGCCAAGGGCCGCTACGAGGCGATGCGGGGCTTGTGGATTGTGACCGGTCGGTCCGGCTTCGAGCAGCGGGAGCTGCACCTGGTGGACGAGACGGGTGAGGTGTTCGAGCGGAACATCACTTCGCTGGATGTGGAGGACCGGCAGCAGTTGTACGTCGAGGGTGAGGGTGGCCTGGAGCCGCTGTGGCTGTGGCTGTCCGAGGATGGCCGGCCGTTCCTGCCGCACTCGTGGGAGGCGGTCTACCGGGCGGCCTCCGAGCGGTGCCGGGTGCTGCTGGAGGGCAAGGTGTCCAAGCCGCCGTACTTCACCCCCCATATGGCCAGGCACACGTTCGCCCTGTTCATCCTGGCCGCGCTGCAGCACGCGCTGGATAACCGGTTCGGGCTGACGCCGCAGGAGCGCAAGGAGTTCCGGCTGCTGTACGGCGATTCGTGGCGGCTGGTGAAGAACCTCCTTGATCACGCGAGCGAGGAGACCACGCGGTCGATCTATCTCGCCCCGGTCTCCGACCTCCAGGTGCGCTCGCTGCTGCTGGAGGACAACCACGACGGGGTCACCGAGCTGCTGGCCCAGATCGCCAGGCTGTCGGAGCGAGTGATGGACGAGGTGGCGTCGTGAGCCGACGGGGGACGCAGAGCCGCGCTGCCCGAGGGCGGACACCGCCGGCCGGACGTGCTGGCGGGATGCGGGACAACGCCTGGCGGAACTGGCGCGAAGAACTCGGTGCTGGGCTTAACTTGAACCTGCGGCGCCTGCGCAAGACGGTGGTCATCGCCCACCAGCGGACCCCGTCCCAGCACACCCGGGACACCCACGACGCGGTGTATCTGCTGCCCGACCCGCGCACGCACACCGAGGCCGCCCCGGTGATCAGCGCCGGGATCAACGAGGCGATCGATGTGGCTGCCGTGACGCATCTGGGGGCGGACCCCGCCCGGCTGGAGACCGCGGTGCGTGCCTTGTCCGACCCGACGAGCACCGTGCCGCTCGGCACCTTGCTGTACGGCTCGCCGTACGGGCAGGCGGGACCGCCGCCACCGGCCTGTCCGGGATGTCCGCACCCGGGCGGGCAGGCTTGCCTGTTCCGACCAGCGGCAGCGGCTGATGGTGCCCGTGCTGCCGCATTCCCGCGAGCCGGTCCCGGCTCGCGGCAGCGGGGCCCCGCCGCTTGCCCCGTGCACCGTGCGGCGGGGCCGCCCCTGCTCTTCCCGGCCCGCCTGGTGGCGGGCCACGACTCCTGTCGTCTGCCGATCGAAGGAGGGCTTCACGCCCCACATTCCGCACCCGTTAAGGTCCGACCGGGTCGTCATCCTCGGGGCCGGGCCCTGCGGACTGGCCTGCGCGGACGAGCTGAAGAGGCTCGGTCACCGCGACTTCACACTGCTGGAGGCGGCCCCGGTGGCCGGGGGCCTGGCCGCGTCCGTGGTCGATGCGGCCGGGTTCACGTGGGATCTGGGCGGGCATGTCGTCTTCTCCCACTTCGGCGAGTTCGACCGGCTGCTGGCCGAGCTGTTCGCGCCCGGCGAGCTGCTGCACCACGACCGGTCCTCTTTCGTCCGCTTCCGGGACCGGTGGGTGCCCTACCCCTTCCAGCAGCACCTTCACCACCTCCCGGCCGAGGATGCCGAGGCGTGCGTGCACGACCTTCTTCTCGCCTGCCAGCGGCGCGAACAGGACCTGCCCGCGGAGGCGGACTTCGCCACCTGGCTGCACGGAATGTACGGATCGGGCCTGGTGGACTGGTTCTTCGGCCCGTACAACTCCAAGTTCTGGGCGATGACGCCCGAGCAGATGGCCTCCTCCTGGGTAGCCGAGCGCGTCGCCCCGGTCGATGCCGGTGAGATCATGGCGGCCTTCTCGGGCACCGCCGCCTCGCCCGCACGGCGCTGGGGCCCCAACGCCACCTTCGCCTTCCCCGCCCGCGGCGGCACCGGGGAGATCTGGCGCCGGCTGGCCGCACGCCTCGACGGTGACCTGCGGACCGGGGCCCGCGTCGTCGCTGTCGACCCTGCAACCCGCACCGTGGCCCTCGCCGACGGCCAGCGGATCGGCTACCACACCTGGTGGCCACCGGCCCGCTCGACCGGCTCGCCGCCATGACGGCCGGCGCCCCCGACACCGTGCGGGCGGCGGCGAGGCGGCTGCGGCACACCACGGTGGCAATGGTCGGCCTCGGCTACCGGGTCCCCACCACCGACGAGCGGTCCTGGCTGTACTTCCCGCAGCCGGAGGTGCCGTTCTACCGGGCGACGAACTTCAGTAAGTACGCGCCCGCCAACGTCCCCGGCGCCGACACCAACGCGTTCAGCGCGTGGATGACCGAGACCTCCATGCTCCCCGGCACCCGCCTGGACGTCAGCCGGCTGATCTGCGCCTGCGACCAGGCCCTGCGGCGCCACGGCCTGGTACCCGAGCACGCACCGTCGGCCAGCGCCCACCTGGAGCTGATCGAGTACGCCTACCCGGTGCCCACCCTGGACCGCGACGCGGCCCTGGCCGCGGTCGTGCCCTGGATGGAGGCCGCGGGATCTATCCACGGGGCCGGTTCGGGACCTGGCGGTACGAGATCGGCAACATGGACCACGCCGTGAAGATGGGCATCGACATCGCCCGCCGCCTGGTGAACGGCACCACCGAAGAACTCCTCGCCCCGGCGTCCGCAGCCGTGGCAGCCGCCGGGAGCCAGGCGTGAACGGCCGCAGCAGCACCACCGTGATTCCCTTCCGGGCCCCGACTGGACGGGCAGCGCGGCGCCCGTGCCCGCCTCGGACGGACACTCCGTCAGCCCGCTGAAGAACCCGGACGGCACGAAACCGGGCCTGGCGCCCCTGACGAGCGAGGCCGACAAGGCCGCGGCCCGCGCGCTCATCCGGTCCCTGGCGACGAAGGGGCGCGGCCCGAAGACCGGCTACGACCGCGACGAGTTCGGCTACGCCTGGATGGACACGGCGGACGGCGTCCCATGGGCGCGCAATGGCTGTGACACCCGCAACGACCTGCTGAAACGCGACGGTCAGGATGTGCGCTTCCGGAAGGGCTCCACGTGTGTGATCGTCGCCATGACCCTGCACGACCCCTACACGGGGCGCACGATCCAGTGGACCGAGTCGCACGCGACCACAGTCCAGATCGACCATGTGATGCCTCTGTCCTACGACTGGCAGATGGGCGCCGCGCACTGGACGAAGGACAAGCGCGAGCGGATAGCCAACGATCCGCTCAACCTGCTCCCGGTGGACGGCGCCGCCAACTCCGCCAAGGGCGACTCGGGTCCGGCGACCTGGCTGCCGCCGAGCAAGGGCGTCCGGTGCGCGTACAGTGTGCGGTTCGCCCAGGTGTCACGGAAGTATGAAGTGCCGGTGACGGCGGCGGACCAGCGCATGATGCTGAAGCAGTACGGTGGTTGACGGGGTGAAACACCCGCGGGGCAGGCCTTCATGGAACCGTGCACCGGTGTTCACATGAGTCACCGTCAGATGAACAACTGGTCCTGACGGTATGACGGTTCGGCAAAGATGTGCACAAGTCGCAATGGGGTGGCCGGCAGCAAATCGGTCAGGTTCCACAAGAGGCGGTCAAGGGTTGCACAAGATCGTCTTCTGAATGTGTCCACAGGTTGTTCACAGCGGGAAGGATCAGCGCGTTTCTGCGCCGTTCTTGACCGTTGGAGTCGAAGCCGTGCCACCCTGGCCGCTCAGCCGCCGCCCGCGCCCCGCGCGCACCGGGCCACCCCTTCGCCGTGTCCCTCGTGCGCGACGCTCCGTCGCCGTGGTGGTGCTCACCGCCCTGGCGCTGATGCTGACGACGGATCAGGCCCTCGCCGAGGGGCTGGAACTGGGCCGTGTCGAGCTGTCGAGCATGAGCCTGGCCTCGATCGCGTCCTGGTTCACCGACCCGCACTGGGGGAAGCTGCCGCACCAGAAGTCGGGCACGGCGGCCGGGCACCGGCACCATGTCTCCGCCGACGCCACCGCCGCACACCGCGGCGCGGGCCACGCCCCCGGCAAGGGCCGCGGCGAGCTGCCCGGGTACCACCCGCACAAGCCGGCCGTCAAGCACGGCCGGAGCGGCGGCGGCGCCTTCAACGCCAAGACGAGCAAGCGCAACCCCGTCAAGTCCACCCGCAACGAGACGGTCTATGACAACGCGGACGGCTCCACCACCCGGCGGATCTCGCCCACACCCGTCAACTACCAGGTGAAGAAGGGCCGGTGGGTGCCGATCGATGTGGACGTGCGAGCCGGCCCGGACGGCCGCTGGCACGAGAAGGCCAACTCCCTCGCCGTCGACTTCGGCACCAAGGCCACCGACTCCGCCCTGGCGTCCCTCGCGACCGACTCCGGCCACCGCATCGCCTACTCGCTCAAGGGCGCAGCCCCCGTCAAGGGCACCGCGGACGGCTCCACCGTCACCTACGCGGGCGTCTTCGACGCCACCGACCTGAAGGTTGCCCCCACCGCCACCGGCGTGAAGGAGTCCGTCGTCCTGCACTCCGCGGTCGCCGGCAACTCCTGGACCTTCCCGCTCTCCCTCAAGGGCCTCACCCCCGTCCAGCACAGGAACGGCTGGATCGACCTGCGGGACGGCTCGGGCAGGACCGTCGAGCGGATCCCCCCGGCGTACGCGTACGACTCGAAGGTGGACCCCCGCTCCGGTGACCCGGCCACCACCCATGACGTCACCTCCGAGCTGGTCCACTCCAAGGACGGCTACGCGCTGCAGGTGACGCTGGACAGCCGCTGGCTGCACGACGCCCACCGCGTCTTCCCGGTCACCGTCGACCCGACCGTCGCGGACGGCTGGACCACCACCTATGCCGAGTCCGGTTCCGGCAACAACGTCGACCACTCCTACGAGCAGACCATCAAGGTCGGCTCCTACGACTCCGGCACCCACTCGGCGAACAGCTTCGTCAACCACTGGGACACCGCCTGGGACGGCAGCAACGCCACCGTCACCTCCGCGACCCTGCACCTGTTCGACACCTGGGCCTCCACCTGCACGGCGGAACGTTTCGACGTCGCCCTGGTGACCAGCTCCTGGACCCCCGAGTCCGTCACCTCCTACCCGGGCCCCTCGAAGGGCTCCAGCATCGGCAACGCCACCCCGAGCGTGCCCAACGCGTGCGCCAACACCGCCGCCGACCGCACCGTCGGCGACTGGGTGACCGTCTCGCTGTCCACCTCCGCGATCCAGGGCTGGTTCAACGGCACCACCGCCGACCACGGCCTGGCGGTGTACGCCTCCACCTCCGACGCCCTGCACTGGAAGCAGTTCGGCTCCTTCAACGACCCGGGCAAGGGCCCGTGGCTGGAGGTCACCTACACCGGCAACACCGCGCCGCAGCTGTACGAGCAGTTCCCGCAGGACAACGCCGTCGTGGGCACCACCCAGCCGGAGCTGACCGCATGGGCGGGCGGCGCCAACTCCACCAGCGGCAGCAACAACCAGTACCTCTTCCAGGTCTTCGACGCCTCCGGCACCACCAAGATCGCAGACTCCGGACTGCTCTCCACCGGCGACTGGACCGTGCCCGCCGGCAAGCTCGCCTGGGGCAAGTCCTACACCTGGGCCGTCCAGGCGTACGACGCGACCACCATGCTGTACTCCCCGGCCGAGCTGTACTCGCTGTCCGTGCAGGTCCCCCAGCCCGTGATCACCTCCGGGCTGTCCCAGAACAGCAGCGACCACGGCTTCGACGCGGCCATCGGCAACTACACGACCTCCGACACCGACGCCTCGATCTCCACCGTCGGCCCGTCCCTGGACGTCGAACGCGACTACAACTCCCGTGACCCGCGCTGGACCGGCGCGTTCGGCGCGGGCTGGTCGAGCATCTTCGACTCCCGGGCGACCGAGCAGTACACCGCCTCCGGCGCCGTCTCCAGCGTCGTCGTGACCTACCCGGACGGCTCGCAGGTCGGCTACGGCAAGAACAGCGACGGCACCTTCACGCCAGGCAGCGGGCGGTTCGCCACCTTCAAGTCGGTCACCGGCGGCTACACGCTGACCGACAAGGACGACACGGTCTACACCTTCACCCAGTCCCTGGGCTCCGGCGGCTATGGCCTGACCTCGGTGACGGACGCCAACGGCCGGTCGGTGAACTTCACCTGGACCAGCGGCCACATCACCAAGATGACCTCCGCGGTCTCCGGCCGCTCCCTGTCGCTGACCTGGCAGACCCCCTCGGGCGCCCAGGCCGCGCACGTGGCGACCGTGGTCACCGATCCGGTCACGCCGGGTGACAGCTCCACCGCGCAGACATGGACGTACGGCTACACCGGCGACCAGCTGACCCAGGTGTGCTCGCCGCTGTCCACCACCAAGTGCACCGCCTACGGCTACACCAGCGCCTCCGGCTACCGGAACGCGGCCCTCGACCTCGACCCGCACACCTTCTGGTCCCTGTCGGAGACCTCCGGCACCACCGCCAAGGACGCCGTTCTCGACAACGAGGGCACGACCGACGCCACCTACGAGAACGTCACGCTCGGCCAGACCGCCGGGCCGCTCACCGGGTCGTCGTCCACAGCCGCCACCTTCAACGGCACGAACTCCGACGTCTCGCTGCCGAAGAACCTTGGCAACGACACCGACTCCGGCGCGATATCCCTGTGGTTCAAGACCTCGCAGGGACCCGGTGTCCTCTACTCGTACGCCTCGCAGCCGATCAGCTCCGGGCAGGCGGCAGGGTTCTACACCCCGTCCATCTACGTCGGCACCGACGGCAAGCTGAACGCCGAGTTCTGGTACAGCGGCGGCATCAACCCGATCGTGTCCTCCGCGTCCGTCGCCGACGGCAGGTGGCACCACGTGGTGCTGTCCGCCGCGGGCAACTCCCAGACGCTGTACCTGGACAACGCCAAGGTCGGTTCGCGCAGCGGCACCGTCTCGATCAAGAGCGCGACCGCCTTCGGCAAGAACCAGTCGTTCAACTACCTGGGCACCGGCTTCCTCGGCGGCAGCTGGCCCGACGAGCCGCACTACTCGACCTCCGAACCGGACGGCTACGCCACCTACTTCAACGGCTCGATCGCCGACGTCGCCTGGTACGGCCGCCCGCTGGTCGCCGCCGACGTCAACGCCCTGTACACGTACGGCACTCACGGCACCAGCCTGCTCAACAGCATCACCCGGCCGTCCGGCAAGACCTTCGCGGCGATGTCGTACGACCCGGACACCACCACGCTGACCCAGCTCACCGACGAGAACGGCGGCGTGTGGAAGCTCGGCGCCCCCACCGTCACCGGATCCAGCGACACCTACCGCGGCGCCGTGCTCGGCGGCGCGCCCTCCGAGTACTTCCGCCTCGGCGAGGCCGTGGGCGCCACCACGGCCGCGGACCAGGTACGCGGCGGTGACGGCACCTACAACTCCGTGACCCTCGGCTCGTCCGGCGTGTTCAGCGACGCCAAGGCCGCCTCCTTCGACGGCACGGCGTCCTCGGTGACCCTGCCGAACGGTTCCGTGCCCGGCTCCGGCGCGGAGTCGGCCAGCATGTGGTTCAAGACCACGACGGCGGGCGGCGTGCTGCTCGGCGCCTCCAAGGACCCGCTGGGCAACGGCACCACCCCGGGCTCCTACACGCCCGTCCTCTACATCGGCAGCAGCGGCAAGCTGTACGGCGAGTACTACTTCTCCGGCGGCTCCACCAAACCGCTCGGCTCGTCCGCAGCCGTCACCGACGGCAAGTGGCACCACGTGGTGCTCTCCACCTCGGCGAGCAGCCAGTCGCTCTACCTCGACGGCGCTCTCGTGGGCACCCAGAGCGGCGCGGGCAACATGGTCAACCAGCCGTACACCTACGTCGGCGCCGGCTACCTCGGTGGCAACTGGCCGGACGAGGCGCACCACAACACCAGCGACAACACCGGCTACGCCACCTACTTCAAGGGCTCCATCTCGGAGGTCGCGCTCTTCCGCTCGCAGCTGGCCGACGCCGACGTCACCGAGCAGTTCCAGGCGGCGAAGAACTCCACCGGTCTGCTGCCGGTGAAGACCGTCAAGGTCACCTCGCCGACCAACTCCACGCTGACCTACACCTACGACGTCGATCACGGCTACCGCGCGCTGACCGAGATCGACGGCCTGGGCAACAAGACCAGCTTCGGCTACGACACCGCCGGTTTCGAGCACACGGTCACCGACCCCAACGGGGCGATGACCATCACCGGCCACGACGTCCGCGGCAACGTGGTCTCCTCCACGTCCTGCCAGGACCAGGCCGCGAACAAGTGCAACACCGAGTACTACACGTACTACCCGGACGACACCACGGCCCAGCTGACCACCGCCGACCCGCGCAACGACCATTGCTGACCGAGCGCGACGGCCGCTCCTCGTCCGCGACCGACGACACCTACCTGACGTCGTACACCTACGACTCGGCGGGCAACCAGACCGCGATCACCGGTCCGGCGGTGCCCGGCTTCCCGAACGGCCGCACCACGACGACCGAGTACAGCGACGGCACCAGCGCCTACCCGTCCGCCGACGGCGGAGTGGTGCCCAAGGGCCTGCCGGTGAAGACCGTCAGCCCCGGCGGCGCGGTCAACAGGGTGTCGTACTTCAAGAACGGCGACGTGGCCTCCACCACCGACGCCATCGGCCTGGTCACCCAGTACACCTACGACGGCCTGGGCCAGGTCACCAGCCAGAAGGTCGTCTCCGACACCTACCCGAACGGCCTGGTGACGACGTACAAGTACGACGCCGCCGGCCAGGTGATCGAGGAGCACGACCCGCAGCTGACCGACCGCGTCACCGGTGCCACGCACGCCGCGGTCACCACCACGGTCTACGACGAGGACGGCGACACCACCTCGCAGACCGTGTCCGACGCGAGCGGCGGCGACCAGGCGCGCACGCAGACGTGGACCTACGACGTCTACGACCACGTGCTGACCGAGTCCGACGCCAACGCGGCCGAGGGCGCCCCCAACGGCAACACCACGACGTACACGTACGACTCCTCCGGCAACAAGACCAAGGAGGTCACGAGCGACGGCACCGAGACCCGGTACACCTACGACGACAACGGCAACCTGCTCACGCAGGGCGTGATGTACACCGGCGACCCCACGAACCCGCAGTCTCCGACCCTCCTCGTCGAGTCCTCCCGGGCCTACGACCCGGCCGGTCGCCTGGCGTCGATCACCGACGCGATGGGCAACACCACGTCGTACACGTACACCGACGATGGTCTGACCGCGACGGTGAAGCGGACCAGCGCCGACGGCCAGAGCACGTACGTGCTGGAGTCGGACACCTACGACGCGGCCGGCAACCTGCTGCAGTCCATCACGGACAACGGCGAGACCGTCACCAAGTACACCGTCGACGCCGCCTCCCGGACCACCTCCACCGAGCTGGACCCGACCGGCGTGGACCGGGTGACCACGGTGTCGTACACCCCGGACGACCAGGTCGCCACCGAGAACGACCACGACGCCTCGGGCTACGACCGCACCACCACCAACACCTACGACGACATGGGCAACCTGCTCAGCGAGACGCTGTACGGGGACGCCTCCGGTCACCCGGCCGCCTGGTGGAAGCTGAACCAGACCTCCGGCACCAACGTCACCGACGCCTCCGGCACCGGCAACACGGCCACCGCCTCCGGTGTCACGTGGAGCGACGGCGCCGCGAACTTCGCGGGCACCTCCGGCCAGCAGATCGCCACCAACGGGCCGGTGCTCGACACCAGCGCCTCGTACACGGTCTCGGCGTGGGTGAAGATGAGCTCGCTGCCGACCCACAACGAGACGATCGTCGCGCAGAACGGCAGCACCAACAGCGCGTTCATGCTCCAGTACAACTACGCGCACACCAGCGCGCCGCTGTGGAGCATGGAGCAGACCAGCAAGGACGCCTCCGGCGCCACCTTCCCGGCGGCGTACTCCACCGCCGAACCCACCAGCGGCGACTGGACCCACCTCGTCGGCGTGTACGACGCCGCCACGGGCGCCGTGAAGATCTACGTAAACGGCACCCTGTCCGGCTCGGGCACCAACACCACGCCGTGGGGCGCCACCGGCCCGCTCACCATCGGCCAGGCCAAGTACGCCGGCAGCCCGACGGACTTCCTGCCGGGCGCGGTCTCCAACGTGCAGGTCTACCAGCGGGCCCTGTCGTCGACCGAGATCTCCTCGCTGTACGGCAAGGGCCGCGACGGCGGTACGGTCGGCTCTTCGGACGAGCAGACCACCAAGTGGACGTACGACAAGCGGGGCCTGCCGACGTCCATGACGGACGCCGAGCAGCACACCACCGACTACTCCTACGACGAGGCGGGCAACCTCGCGGTCACCACCGCGCCCGCCGTCCAGGCCGAACCGGACGGCACCACCGCCACCACCGTGCGCCCGGTCACCACCAGCGGTTTCAACACCTTCGGTGAGGCCGTCGAGGAGCAGGACCCAGGCGGCCTGGTCACGACGACGGCGTACGACGCTGACGGCAACAAGGTCTCCGAGACCCTGCCGCCCTACACCCCGGCGGGCGCCTCGTCACCCAACGCGGGCACGACCGTCTACACCTATGACAGCGAGGGCAACCAGACCTCTGTCACCACACCCGGCGGCAGGACCACGTCGTACCTGTACGACCAGCTGGGCAACCTCGTCCAGACGAACGCCCCGGACGGCACGAAGACGCACGCCACGTACGACCCCAACGGCGAGCAGCTGTCGATGACGGACCCGACGGGCGCGCAGACCCAGGCCACGTACGACTTCATGGGCCGGCAGGTCACGCAGACGACGCTGGAGCGCTACCCGTCGACGCGGACCCTGACGTCCACCACGTCCTACGCGGTCACGGCGGGCAACCCGTACGGCGCCCACGTCGCCTCCACCACCTCTCCGGGCGGTGTGAAGACGACGTACGGCTACAACCGGGCCGGTGACATCACCTCGGTCACCGACGGTGCCGGCAACACCACGCGCTACGAGTACGACTTCGATGGCAACGTCTCGAAGACGACCCTGGCGGACGGCACCTACACCACGACCGACTACAACGCCGACGGTGACCCGACGGCCACGCGGTCCTACGACGCGAGCGGCACCGAGCTGTGGGAGACCTCGCAGACGTACGACGGCGTCGGCAACATGACGTCGACCACGGACGCCAACGGCCACACCAGCCGCTTCACCTACGACGCGGCGGGCACCATCACGCAGGAGATCCAGCCGGTCGACGCCTCCACGTCGATCACCACGACCTTCGGCTACGACGCGGCCGGCAACCGGACCCGCTTCACCGACGGCCGCGGCAACTCCTGGCGCTACACGTACACGCCGTGGGGCCAGCAGGAGAAGGTGATCGAGCCGACCACCGCGAAGTACACCTCGGCGGCCGACTCGACGACGACCTTCGCCTACGACGCCGACGGCCAGCTGACGAACGTGACGCTGCCCGGCGGGGTCACGACGGCGATGACGTACGACGTCAACGGGCAGCTGAAGACGATGTCCGGCGCGGGCGCCGACGCGGCGACGGCCAAGCGGAGCTTCAGCTACGACGCGGACGGCCGGGTGCTGTCGGCGGACACCGACGAGGCGGGCATCGCCGGGGCGGTGGACCACCAGGACGCCACGCACGAGCAGTTCACCTACGACGACCGCAGCGACGTGCTGACGGCGTCGGGCTCGGCGGGCTCCTCCAGCTTCGCATACAACGACGACGGCCAGATGACGTCCCGCACGGACGCCGCGGGCACGACGACGTACGGCTACGACACGGCCGGCCGCCTGTCGTCCCTGAACGACGCGGCCACGGGCAACCAGCTGACGTACACCTACGACCAGCTGAACCAGCTGAAGACGGTCAAGTACGGCTCGACGGGCCAGACCCGCACCTTCGGCTACAACAGCGCCCACGAGCTGACCAGCGACGTGCTGGTGCAGGGCGCGTCGACGCTGGCGAGCTTCACGTACGACTACGACAAGAACGGCAACCTGACGTACAAGAAGACGACAGGTGTGTCGGGCGCGACGACCAACACCTACGGCTACGACTGGGCCAACCGCCTCACGTCGTGGAACGACGGCACGAAGACGACGACGTACGCCTACGACGCCTCGGGCAACCGCATTCGCAACGGCTCGGACGTCTACACGTACGACGAGCGTGACGAGCTGACGTCGGACGGCACGCACACCTACGACTACTCGGCGCGCGGCACGATGACGCAGGAGTCGTCGGCCTCGGGCACGGTGTCGTACAAGACGGACGCCTTCGGCGGCCAGATCGTCGCCGGGCAGCAGTCGTACACGCTGGACGCGCTCGGCCGGAACGTCTCCGACCGGGACACGGAGGCGAACTCGACCCGTACCTTCGCCTACTCGGGTGCGGACAACACGATCGCCTCGGACGGCGACAACACCTACACCTACGACCCGGCGGGCGGTGTCGTCGGCATCAAGCCGGCCGGCGGCAGCGGGGTGCTGGCCCTGACCGACCAGCACAGCGACGTGGTCGGCACCTTCACCTCCGGCGCCACGACGCTGGCGGGCTCGGTGTCCTACGACCCGCTGGGCAAGGTGGTCTCGCCGACCAACACCATCACGGGCCACCTGGGCTTCCAGTCCGGGTGGACGGAGCCCGGCACGGGCAACGTGGGCACGGCCTCGCGCTGGTACGACCCGAACACGGGTGTCTTCCTGAACAAGGACAGCATCTCGCTGGACCCGGTGCCGAACTCGGTGGCGGCGAACCCGTTCGCCTACGTCGACGACAACCCGCTGGCGGGCACCGACGAGTCGGGCAACTGCTCCTGGTACGACGTGGTGTGCGGCGCGAAGAAGGCGGTGCACAAGGTCAGCCACGCGGTCAAGCACGTGGTGCACAAGGTGTACCACGCGGTCAAGCACGCGGCCCGCAAGATCGTCCACGCGGTCAAGCACGTGGCGCACAAGATCGCGCACCACGTGCGGGACTACTACCACGCCACCGTGCGAGTGGTCCGGCGCGTGTACCACTACGCCGCCAGACACGTCAGACGCGCGTATCACCGGATCGTCCACGCGGTCCACTCCGCCTACCACAAGATCTCGCACGCGGTGCACCGCGTGGTGCACGCGGTGAAGAAGGCGGCGCACAAGGTCGCGCACGCGGTGAAGAAGGCCGCGCACGCGGTCGCCCACGCGGCCAGGACCGCGTACCACGCCACGGTCAAGGCGGCGAAGTCGGCGGCGAAGTACGTCAAGCACCACGCGGCGGCGATCACCTCCTTCGTGGTCTCCACGGCGGTGTTCGCGGGCTGTGAGGCGATCACGGGCGGCGTCGGCTCCATCGGCTGCGCGGCAGCCGCGGGTGCGGCGGGCGCCTTGGTCGAGCAGGGCTTCAAGTGCGCGGAGAACGGCGGCGGCGACTGCAGCGTGGGCGCGTTCGCGGGCTCGGCGGTCGAGGGCGCGGTCGCGGGCGCCGCGGGCGGCGCCCTGGGCAGCCTGGGCGGCAAGCTCCTGGCGAAGGTGGCGCCGAAGGCGATGAAGGTCGTCGGCGGGCTGTTCGGCAAGGGCGCGACCGATGTCGAGGAGGCCGGCGCCAGGGACGCCACGGAGGCAGCTGCCTCACGGGCCGAGTCGGACGGGGCGGAGACACGGACCCAGTCGCACTCCGACGATGTGGGTGGGGCGGCCGAAGAGTCCGCGCCGAGCTGCCCGATTCCGCACAGCTTCACAGGGTCCACCCGGGTGCTGATGGCCGACGGCACGACCAAGGCCATCGACCAGGTCAAGGTCGGCGACACCATCGCCAACTCGGTGCCAGGCACGAAGGACACGGAGGCGCACAAGGTCACCGCGGTGATCGTGACGCACACGGACCACGACTTCGTGGACGTGACGATCCGGAAGACCGGACGGTCCCCCGACTCCACGGCCGAGAAGTCCGTGAAGGCGGGCGCGAAGTCCCTGGCGAAGAAGGCGGCCCGCAAGGCGGCGTTCGGCCTGGCGGCCTCGGCGGCGGTACTGGGCGCCCTCTCGGGCGGCCACGGCCCCGGTGACGCACACAGGCCGACGACAGCACCGGTGGCTGCGGTCAGCACGGCCGACGCGCAGAACGCGCACCTGACGACGACCTTCCACCACCCGTTCTATGACGAGACCCGGTCGGCCTTCGTCGAGGCCAAGGACCTCAAGCCCGGCGACGTCCTCCAGACGCCGACCGGCACCACCGAGGTCACCGGTGTCCGCCTGTACCACGCGAACACCACGACGTACGACCTGACGATCGGCACTCTTCACACGTACTACGTGGAAGCCGGGAACACGCCGGTCCTCGTCCACAACATCAACAAGCCCATACCTCAGGTGTGTGGGCCCGGTGGTGAGCCGATCTACAACATCCCTGCGGGGTCGAGCGGCGGCCAAGGCGCCTACAAGGGCATTCCCAAGTCACTGCTGAAGGACTACAACGTCGGCAAGCAGGCGGATCCGGCACTTCCCACGCCGCTGTGCTCGTACTGCCGGACCAACCCGGCGCAGGCGATCGACCACGTCGAGCCGAGGATCAACGGTGGGGACCTGACGGACGCCAACACCACCCCGGCATGTACCTTCTGCAACAGCTCCAAGAGGGACCGTGTGGCACCGTTGAACCCGCCGCCCAGTTACTCGGGTCAGTGGCCGCCTCCGTGGTGGCCACCCAACATGAAGGCGACGGTCCCCACGCCGAGAACAATTCCATAGCGAAACGGCCCGCCGCAGGCTGCGGCGGGCCGCGTGTTTGGGAACGTAGAGAACGAGGAGAATGCCGGGATGAGTGAGATCACATATATCACCCACGAAGATCCAGTAGGCCGGGAAGCGGAGAACTACATCGCCATGGTGGATCTGGAGCCGTTCGGTTTCGATGGCATGTGCGAACAAATCTGGCTCTCGACCCGTACCGACGGAGGTTATGAAGTCGCCTGCATCCCGTTCCGTGTGTATGGGATGGCCCTCGGGGACGTCGTGGAACTCCGTGACTCACGGTTTGTGGAGAGGGTGGCCGGGCGATCGGGGCGACGCGTTTTCCGGGTTTTCTTCGTAGAACCCCGCCCGAGTGACGACTCTCGCCACGCGTTGAAACGTGCCGTCCAGTCCGGTGGCTTTCTCAGTGAGTGGAGTGGCGACCGCCACGTCGCGGTCGACGTCCCTGAATCGTCGGATCCCAGTCCGCTGTTCCGGGCCGTTCAGCACGAAATCGACGCAGGCACCGCGTTCTGGGAGTGGGGGGATTCCGAGCCGTTCCGTGGACGGCAGAGCGACTGAGCTGGGAAAACAGCCGTCAACGCGTTGGAGCGGTCCTGGTCGGGGGCGTAGTCGTCGAAGGATCTGTGCGTCTGGGGGCAGTCGCCGCTCCAGCGGCTGTGCCGCATTTCCCACCGGGTCGTGCCGGTCGCCTCCACCGACCGCACCGCGTGCAGGCCGGCGAACACCCCCGCGTCCCGTTCCGGCGACACCGTCGCCGCTCCGAAGCGGCGCGGCCAGGGAGCCGGGAAGCGGACCTCGTGCGCACGATCCGTGCGGGGCACGTCCAGGTCCAGGGCCACGGGCGGTGCATGCCAGACTGGCGACATGGCTGGCGCACTGCACCTGACCGCCGCGATCACTCACGAGGGCGAGTGGTACGTGGCCCGCTGTCTCCAGGTCGAGGTCACCTCCCAGGGCGAGACCATTGAGGAATCCCTGGAGAACCTGCGCGAGGCGCTGGAGCTCTACTTCGAGGACGCTTTCGCACCGGAGGTCACCGATGTGATCACCGCCCCTGTCGAAGTGCGGCGCGTCGCATGAGCCCCGCTGTTCCCACACTCCGCTCCATCCTTCGCCAGGCCGGCTGGACCGTCGGCGGCCTCGACGAGCACCTGAAGCAGCACCTGTGGTGACCGTCGAAGTGTGGGACCTTTCGTACCGTCACTCAGAGGTGCCTCTGTCACAGCTCCCGGATGTGTACCGGTCGATTCCGTCGGATGCGTCCCTCGGCCTGACCCTGGACGATGGTGAGGACGACTGTGTGATCGTGACTGTGGAACCGGAGTTCTCCACGGTCACGGCACTTCGCGACCGGACGTTCTACAACCTGCGACTCGTCGACGATCCCGAACAGGTGGAGATCATGGTCGCCGGGGAGGAGATCCACTGGCCGAAGGGGTGCATCCTCCCTCGGGAGGCAGGGATCCATCTTCTCCTGGAGGCCGCGGACCGCGACCAGATGTGGTCCAGGCACACCTGGGTCGAACAGTGAGGTTCTCTCGCTCCGATCTCTCGGGGTTGACCCGAGTCCTGTAAGGCCGCTTCCAGGCGTCTCGGACCCCTGGGGGCGGCCTCCGGCTTTTCTTGGAGCAGCTCGGTGAACCACAGCCACTTGGACTGGCATGACGACGAAGCCCTGTCGGCCCGGATTCGTGCCATGGGCCGGCGGCAGCGCCATCAGGCCGCGTACCTCGCCCTGCGAAGGCTGCAGGCGCCCTTGCTCGGCATGGAGATGCCCGATGACTGGGGAATCGACCCTGCTGCACTCGATTCCTTGATCCGCAGGAGTGGGGAGCGACTGGATGGTGAGGCCGATGAGGTGTTCCAGCAGGCCATTGGCCAACTCACCAGCGCTCCGTTGTTCGACTCGGAGATCGAACTGGGACTCGCCGAGAGTTTCCAACTGGAAGCTGTCAACGGATGGCTCATGCTGGGTGAGGCTCTCGGCGAGATGAACGAGACCCAGACTGAGACATTGGTCTATCTGGCTCGGGAACTGGCTGACTATCTCGACGGGATCATGGAGAACTCGCGAGTGTAAAGTGACGGCACATCTTCGCGGCATGTGGCCGGACCGTGAACAAGAAGATTTCGAGTGGACGGCCGGTCCAGTTCGAGAGAGCCTTCAGGGATTTCACGTACGGCGTATCGCTCCGGCACGCCCCAAGGAGAGCTGGATTTATGTCTCCGTTGGTGCCCACCAGGTAGGTGGTGAGGACCGGCGGGAGTTCGTGATCCTTTCGCCGGTACAATCGGTGAGGCATATCGAAAGTCTCGCGATGGTCGCGCACTTCCACTCGCTGCCCGGACACAGTGTGAACTTCGGTTCCATCATGAACCTGGGGCGTCCATGGATCGAGGGATTCGAGGCCGACCGGTTCCTGGCTTCGCCGCCGTACTCGCTTGCTCATGAGTTCTGGCGGACAGGGAATTCTGCCGACGATGTGGAATTCGTATGGCTCGTTCCGATCTATGCCGAAGAATCCGACTATGCGAAGCGCCGAGGGCTCGCAGCGCTGGAGGACAGACTGGGGAAGAGCGGCGTGAACCTGGTGGACCCGCGTCGGGTGTCCGTCGTCGGCCGCAGGTAGTTCAGAGCCGAGGTCCGCGAGTCCCTGGGTGTGTCCGCTTTGGACAGCAGAGCGACTGAGCCGGGAAAACAGCCATCAACGCGTAGCAGTGGTCCTCGTCGGGGGCGTGTCCGTCGAACGAGCGGTGTGCCGGGGAGCAGTCACCGTTCCAGCAACTACGTGCGAGTCAGACAGGGAGCGGGTTGAGAGCGCTGGATGCGGAGTTCGAGGGCTTGCGTGATCGCCTGGAAGCCATGGGCAGGCCTGTGGTGGCGTGGATGCTTCCGGGAGTGGACGCGGACCATGTTGCGTCGGTGCTCGGGGCGGCCGTCCCGGATTCGGTTGCTCAGTGGTTCCGCTGGTGCAACGGCGTGGCAGTCGTGCCAGGCCAGATTCAGGACCAGGTCAATGTGATTCCGGGGTACAGCCCTCTCTCCCTTGAAGAGGGTCTGCGTATGAGGGACGCATATACGGGGGATGACGTTCTGGGCGATCACTGGGTGCCCTTGTTGGGAAGCGGTGGCGGTGACCTGTACGCCGCCGTGTGGGCTCCCGGTGAGGAAGCCGTGGTGGCAGGAGTTCTCGTCGGGGAACCGACAGAGACCGAATTTTCTTCGATCGAGCAGATGGTGACCACCTTCAACGTGTGCTACGACAGGGGCGCTTTCTTCGTCGACGACCAGGGCAGGCTGGCCATGTCCCCGGACCTGTACGACGGGGTGTATGACCAGGTGGTGGGACAGTAGGGCACTTCGGTCCGGGTGGACGGAGTTGTGGTCCAGGCAGGCCTGGGCTGAACAGGGAGGTCTACCGCTTCAGGGCTTCGAGGAACGTGGTGAAGGCCTCGACCGGGAAGGTGAGGGTGGCCCTGGCTGGGGCTTTGGAGTCGCGGACGGCTATGTGGGTGGGGCGGTGGGCGATCTCTACGCAGGCGTTGCCCTCGCCGCCGCCGGAGTAGGACGACTTCTGCCAGGTTCCGTGGTTGGTCATCGCGTCACAGTTCCTTCGCCAGTCTGTGGATGAAGTCGCGAGAACGCTCGGGTTCAAGCGACGCTGCTTCCAGCCTACGGAAGAGTGTTCGGAAGCGGCCCAGTTGGGCTTCGGCATCGATGAACACCGTGCCGTGGGGGCCGTCGCGCACCACTGTGTCCAGCTTGGGGATGGGTCCGCCCGCGTACACCATGGCGCTTCCCGCTCCAGCAAATCCGTCCAGGTCGAACGGGATGACGCGTACTGCGATGTGGTCGGCTTCGGAGAGTTCCAGGACACTGGCGAGCTGAGCGCGTGCTGCGGCGCGGTCACCAACCCTGATGCGCAGTGCTGCCTCATGGATGACGGCCTCGTACGGGACCGGTCGGGGTCGCTCGATGATGGCCCTCCGCTTCATCCGGTGTTCCACGCGAAGCTCCACCTCCGCCTCGGGGAACTCCGGGTTCACATAGGAGAAGAGCGCGCGAGCATAGTCATCGGTCTGGAGAAGGCCTGGGATGTGCAGGAAGTCCACGTCCCACCGGTAACTGGCGTGATGCTCCAGCTCCGAGAGATCGAGATACGCCGTAGGCAGACGCCCGCGGTACTCCTCCCACCAGCCGCGCGTGCGATCAGTCGCCATGGCCACCAGCGCGTGAATCAACTTTTCGTCGGAACAGGCGTAGTTGGCCGCCAGCTGCCGGAGCCGTTCCTCGCTCACGCCTGTAAGCCCGGACTCGATATGGCTGATCTGGACGTGGCTCACTCCGAGCAGCGCTGCCGTCTCCCGGGCGGCAAGTCCTGCCGCGCTGCGGAGCCTGCGCAGTTCCACCGCCAGGCGCATCTGACGTGCCGTTGGTTCGCGCCTCGTCGTCATTGACTGCCCTTCGGCGCAACGCGCCTGTGAGTGCGACTCGTTCGGGGTCAGATTACGCGACCGGCTTGCTCAACCGAAACTGTAACCCCTACCGTCAGTGACGCGACGCACACGCTGCGAAATCCGGGGTGCCGGAAGCGCACCGCTCCGTCCTGCCATGACGGCTGCGGCAGGCCACCGCCCGCACACCGCCGCGAACGGCAATCACCCCTCCACCCGAACGGAGTTCACCCATGCCCGAAACCGCCCAGGCCGCTCCCACCGACCCCTGGGAGTACTGCCTCTACATCCCCAACGACCCGCGCACCGTCACCGTCAGTCGTCGCACCCTCCGGCTCATCCTCACCCTGCATGGGCTGATCCGCCTCGTGGACGTGGCCGAACTGCTTGCCGCCGAGCTGGTGTCCAACGCCGTACGGCACACCAAAGGCCCGGCCGCGCTCCGGGTGCGCTGGGCGGCCGGGTGCTGCGGATCGGGGCGTGGGACGCGGACCCCGCGCCGCCGGAGCCGCCAGTGCCGTTGGAGTAAGTCGTTGACCTGGAGGAGGGGCGGGGGCTCGGGCTCGTCCGGGCGTGCGCCGCCCTGTGGGGATGGCAGCCGCTGGCCAGGGAGGGCAACCGGGGCAAGGTCGTCTGGTGCGAGCTGGCCGCCGTCTGACCCGCCTTCCGCTACCGCGCGTACGGGTATCCGTACGGCTGACCCTGCGCGGGCGCCGCCGGTGCCGCGTACGGCGGCTGCGCCCCCTGCGCCGGCCGCCGGTCGTCGAAGACGGCGAACAGCAGCATGGCCGCCGCCGTCAGCCAGCACAGCGCGGCGACGGCGCCCAGGATCGGGTCGCCGTCGCCGTCGGACGTGATGATCGCCCAGGGCAGCGTCACGCACCCGTAGAAGGCGAAGGCCGCGAACGCGCCCCAGTCCGAGCCCCGGCCGCGGCGGATCGCCACGTACAGGAACGGGATCCAGATCAGCAGGCCCAGCGTGGCGCAGGCCAGGACCGACCAGGCGATCCGCTGGAACCAGCCGGCTTCCAGGCGCTTTTCCATCTCCACCCCCCCACGACGGCGCGGCCGCCATGGCACCGCAGGGGCAAGATCAAGCCACCGGGCGGTGTGCGCAGACCCGTCAGGAAGTCTTCGCCGGCGTCTTCTTCAGGGACGCGACGATCCGCTCCGTCAGCTTCTTCGCCGTGGCCGCGCCGTTGTCGTGGCCGTCCGTGGAGATGACGCTGACGACGTTCGTGCCGACACGGGCGGCGACGAGCGTGGTGCCGTTCTCCCAGGAGGGGTCCGTCAGGGTGATCGTGTAGGCCTCGTCGCCCAGGCCGGGCGTGGCCTGTCCGGCGACCTTCACCTTGGAGTGGGTCTGGGAGTCGGTGAAGCCCGTGCAGGAGGTGGCCGCCTTCGCCACGTCCTTCATGACGCTCGCCGCCGTGGTGCCCCGGTACGCGTCGATCTCCTGGCCGATGTCCTCGGAGGTGTTCTTGTTGACGTAGTCGTTCTGCGCGAAGGACACCCCGGTGACCCCGGTGATCCCGATCCAGGCGGTGCCGTTCAGTTTCGTGCAGTCAGGCTTGGCCGCGGGGGCCGTCGACGGGGGCGTGAAGGTGTCGCCGGTGTCCCTGGCCGCGCTCGGGTCCACCGCGAAGCCGGTGGCGAAGAACGACGCCGGGGCGAGTGCCTGCTTCAGCTGGGCGCCGGTGAGCAGGCCGGCGTTCGGGTCCTTCGTGTGGGACGGGGACGCCGTGGCCGTGGCGGAAGTGCTCTTGGTCGAGCCGCAGGCCGCCAGGGCGAGGGGGAGCGCGGCCACGGCGAGAACGCGGACGGCGCGGGGCGGAATGTGCATGGAAGTCCTTCGAACGGGCCAGGAAGGCGGCCAGCGGACCATACGACGCTCAGCGGACGCACAGATCACGCACAGGTCAGGAATGGATCACCGATCGGTCAAGAAGAGCGCGGCGACGGGGAGTTGCCGTGGGGCGACCATCCCCGATCACCCGTCACACGGATGTCTTTACCGTTGCTTGAGAGAATCATGTGCCGATCAAGGGGTTCCGTTTTCCGTTCACAGGAACCCCATCGGTTATTTTGCGATCCGCTTCGGGCGCCTGGGGAGTGTCGGCAGACGGACCACGCGCGCCGCATCAGGGGGCTCAGCAACGATTTCCAGCGGACGCACGTCGCCCGATCGTCGCCGTACGCCGCATCCGGCACGCGTGCACCACGCACGCACACGCGCGCCCGTACGCGCGCGTGCACAACACAGACAGGGGTGGGGATGGCCGAGCACCGGCAGTCCAAGAAGCGCAGGTACGTCACGTGGGCGGTGGCCGGTGCCGCTGTCGTCGCGGGCGCCGGGATCGCGGCGCAGAGCTCGATGGCCGCCACCACCTGGCCGGCCCAGAAGACGTTCACCGGACGCGCCTTCGACACCTGCACCGCCCCCTCGCTGTCCACCATGAAGGCCTGGCACACCGGCTTCTACGGCGCCGCCGCCGTCTACGTCGGCGGCAAGAACCGCGGCTGCTCCCAGCCCAACCTGACCGCCTCCTGGGTGAAGTCGGTCAGCTCCATCGGCTGGAAGCTCATCCCGATCTACGTCGGCGCCCAGCCACCGTGCCAGACCAGCGCCAACCCGGAGAAGCTCACCGCCTCCACCGCCTCCTCCCTCGGCACCAGCGACGCCAATGACGCCGTGGCCAAGGCGTCCGCGCTCGGCATGAAGGCCGGCAGCGCGATCTACCTGGACATGGAGCCGTACGACATCACCAACAAGTCGTGCAACGACGCCGTGCTCACCTACGTCCGCGCCTTCGACAAGCAGCTGCGCGCAAAGACCTACCGCGCCGGCTTCTACGGCTTCACCAGCTCCAGCGCCAAGGCCATCGCCACCGCGAGCAACAAGACCGACCTGCCGGGCAACCTCTGGTACGCCCTCTGGGACAAGACGAACACCACCACCACGGACTGGCCCTGGGGATCCAGCCAGTTCACCAACCACAGCCGCGCCCACCAGTACATGGTGAACAGCAAGGAGGCGCACGGCGGCGTCACCCTCACCGTCGACCGTGACGCGTGGGACGCACCCGTCGCCATCACCGGCTGAGCGGACCGGACGGGACCGGCGGGAACGGCAGCGACAGGCAGATCGGGCGGTAGGCGTGAGCAAGCAGGTCAGACAGGTGACACAGGCGCGTCCCGCCAAGGAGGCGCAGACGTCGGTGGGCGGCCCGCTCGCCGTGGCCGGGCGCGCCGCCGGCCGGTGGCTGCGCTCGCTGCGCGGGCGCACCATCGCGCTGGCGGCGGGCGCGGTGGCCGTCGTTGGCGCGCTCGTCGTGACCATGGTCCTGCTCTCCGGGCACGACGACCGCCCGCCGATCCCGGACACCCGCGCCCGGCACTACACCGAGACCGACGCCTGCCTGCTCACCGGCAAGGACGGCATCACCGCCGGCACCACCGCCGCCGAGGTCTGGCAGGGCATGCAGGACGCCTCCCGCACGACCCACGCCCGGGTCAGCTACGGCCAGGTGACCGGCGAGCAGAGCGTCGGCAACGCGCGGCCGTTCCTCAACGGGATGCTGCAGCGCTCGTGCGACGTCGTCCTCGCCGTCGGCCGGCCCGAGGTCGCGGCGGCGAGCGAGACGGCCCCGCACTACGGCAAGATCGGCTTCGTGCTGGTCGGCAGCGGACGCGCGGGAGGGAACGTCACCACGGTCCGTACCGGCGACGGGCTGCGCGCCGACGTGGCCGACGCCGTCGTGCGGGCGGTGCGCGCACGCGGCTGAGCCGCAGGGGACGCGCGGCAGTACCTGAAACGCCCCGGGGAATCGTTGGTCGAATGGGTTGGCCGGAGCCCGGCCGCTGCCTGCGATCGGTGATCGCAAGACTTTGTGCGCCCGCCCGTCGCCCGACCACCACCCCTGGTGGAGGCGCCGCGCGCCGCACCTGTTGTTGCAATCTCCAACGGGAGGTTCACCTGCACCGCCGCCGTCGTCGTACCGCGCTCGTCCTGTCCGCCGCGATCGCCGCGACCCCTCTCCTCGCCGCCTGCGGAAACGAGGCGCATCCCGGCGCGGCCGCCGTCGTGGGCGGGCAGGATCACCGTCGCGCAGTTGCAGAGCCGGGTGGACGAGGTGCGCCGGGCACAGCGGGCCGCGGTGGCCGACGAGACGCAGTACGAGCAGGCCGTCGACCGCACCGGCACGCTCGCCCGGGACACCCTGCACCTGATGGTGCTCGACCGGGTGCTGGACCGTGCCGCCCGGGACGCGGGCGGCACCGTCACACCCCGCGAGGTACAGGACCTGCGCACCGGGCTGGAGCAGCAGGCGGGCGGCTCCAAGGGGCTTCAGACCGCGTGGCTCCAGCAGTACGGGGTGGCGCCGCAGCGCCTCGATGAGAACCTCCGCCTCCAGGTCGAGGCCCGGAAGCTGGCGGCGCGGCAGCACACCGACACCAGCCAGCCGGCCTTCTGGAAGGCCCTGTCCACCGTCTCCGGCGAACTCCACATCGACCTCAACCCGCGCTACGGCGCCTGGGACGTCCAGAAGGGCGGCGTCGACGCGAAGACCCCGTGGCTGCGCGAACGCTACCTGAAGTACAAGGTCGACATCCGAATCCTCGGTGTGCTCCGCTCCAACGGCAGCAAGTACGTCTTCGTCCCCAGCCACCGGCGCCTGCCCCAGGTCGGCGCCCAGGTCGCGTTGCTGTCCGACGACCTGCTCGCCGAAATCGTCAACGCCAAGGACACCGCCGACGGCGCGGTGCCCATCGGCTTTCTCTCCTTCGGCGAGCACTACGACGGCAACGACAACGGCACGCCCAAGCTCGGCATCAACCTGCTGGACTGGAGCACCGGTTGGCCCGTCGCCCACTGAGGGAAGCCCAATGCCCTCATCCCGCCTGCTGCCCCATCCCCGCCGCGTTCGGCCAGTCCTGCGGGCTGGGCCAGCCCGTCGCCGGGGCCGGGGTCAGGCCGGGGGTGCCGGGGGCCGGGGCGGTCATGCCGCGGACCTGGGCCGCGGTGAGGCCGCCGCGCGCCGGGACGCCCGGCGGGGTGGGCCCCGTTGTCGCGGCCGCGGCGGGCACCGGTTTCGGGGCCTGCATCGGGGCCTGCATCGGGGCCTGCATCGGAGCCGGGGCGGGAAACTGCTGCGGTGCCGCGGGGGCCAGGGGCTGCGCCGGTGCCGGAGCGGGAGCAGGAGCGGGGACGGGGGCGAGCGGCTGAGCGGCCTGTGCTGCCGCCGGCATCGGCATCCCGCCGCCGACCGGCTGCGCGTTGGGCACAGCGGACGCGGCGGCGGGGAGCGGCATGCCGGTGCCGGCGGCCGGGGCGGGGGGGAGCCCCGGGGTGGAGCCGGCACCGGCGGCCTGAGCGGCGAGCCCCCGCATACCGGCCCCGTTGGTCTGGCTCACCAGCCGGTCCACCGCCGCCGTACCCGAGCTGTAGTTGGTCCCGTTACCCAGCTCGGGTACGGCGGCTCCCCTCCTGGACCCGTAGAGCACCGACTCCAGGCCGGACACCAGGCGACGCACGTCCACCTGGGGGCGCACCACGAGCCTCAGGAAGCGGCTGGACGAACCGATCTTGTTGCCGCACTCGCGGACCAGGATCCGGTGCTCGGTGAGCATCCGGTCCCGGATCACGGTGCCTTCGGCACCCACGGGGAGGCGCACGAAGAGGAAGTTGCCCTGCGACGGGTAGACCGTCAGGCCGGGCAGCGCAGAGAGCTGGCTGGCCATCTCCAAGCGGTCCCGGCGCACCTGCTGCAGGCTCTGCTGGTACTCGGCGCCGTGCTCCTTGAGCATGAACACCACGTGCTCGGCGAAGGAGTTGAGGTTCCACTTCGGCAGCATCGAGCGGACCCTGCCCGCGAGCGCCGGGTTGGCGACCAGGTAGCCGAAGCGGATGCCGTGCAGGCCGAAGTTCTTGCCGAGGCTGCGCAGGACGACGACGTTGGGGCGCAGCATCGCCTCCTGGACGACGCTGGGTTCGGCCTCGGCGTCCGCGAATTCGAGGAACGACTCGTCGATGACGACCAGGTCCAGGTCGGCCATCGCGTCCATGAACTGCACGACGTTGTGCCGGTGCAGGAAGCCGCCGTCGGGGTTGTTGGGGTTGCAGATGACGGCGACCCGCGTGCCGCGCCTGCGGATGAACTCGGCGTACTGCGCGAGGTCGAGGGCGAAGCCGCTGGACTCCTGGAGCGGGAACATGTCGACCCGCTTGCCGGTCTCCATGGGCTGGTCGGTCCAGCGGCCGAAGGTGGGGACGGGGACGGCGAGGGACTCGCGGACCAGGAGGTGGTCGATCCAGGTGATCAGCTCGGTCGATCCGTTGCCCATGGCCACGCACTGCGGCGGCAGCTGCAGGAGGCTGCACAGCTCGGCGGTGATCGTGTCCGCGCTGCTCGGGTAGTACGTGATGATCTCGCGCAACCGGGCCGCCATGTCGTCGAACATGGCGGGAGTCGGGAAGTAGGGGTTGCACGGAATGCAGAAGTCCACCGGGCCTGTCCCGTCGCCCTCACGTGTCAGCGCCGCCATCGAGGGGCTGTGTGCCGACGTGCTGCGGAACAGCGAGGTGACGTTGTCAGCCAAGAGAACCTCCGTCTGTGGGTGGCCCGCGCGGGGGAGCGCGGGCCGCCCTTACATACGGAGGCAGGGGTGGCGCCGTTCAACTCACGTGAAGGATGTGTGACGTCACGCGTCGAACGAGTGGACCGTCGACGTCCGGTACGTCTGCCCGGGTCGGAGCACGGTCGACGGGAAGTGCGCGTGGTTCGGCGAGTCCGGGAAGTGCTGTGTCTCCAGGCAGAGGGCGTCGCCCTGGCGGTAGGTGTGGCTGCCGGTGCCGACGAGGGTGCCGTCGAGGAAGTTGCCGGAGTAGAACTGCAGGCCCGGCTGGTCGGTGGCGATCTTCAGGGTGCGGCCGGAGCGCGGGTCGCGCAGGGTGGCGATGTGCTCGGGCCTGGCGGTGATGCCCTTGTCCAGGACCCAGTTGTGGTCGTAGCCCTTGGCCTGGACCTGCTGCGGGTGACCGGCCCGGATGTCCTGGCCGATGGCCTTGCCGTGGCGGAAGTCGAAGGGGGTGCCGGCGACCTTCGCCGACTCGCCCGTGGGGATCAGGCCCGAGTCGGTGGGCGTGTAGCGGGAGGCGGCGATCGTGAGCTCGTGGTCCTCGATGGTGCCGCTGCCCTCGCCGGCCAGGTTCCAGTAGACGTGGCTGGTGAGGTTGAGGACGGTGGCCTTGTCGGTGGTGGCCTCGTAGTCGATGCGCCAGTCGCCGTGCCGGGTGAGGGTGTACGTCACCTTCGCCTTGAGCGTGCCGGGGTAACCCATCTCGCCGTCGACGCTGGTGTAGTGCAGGTGCAGGCCGACGTCGGAGTCCTCGGTGAACGGCTCGACGTCCCAGATCCGCTTGTCGAAGCCCTTGGCGCCGCCGTGCAGGCTGTTCTCGCCGTCGTTCACGGAGAGCTGGTACGTCTTGCCGTCCAGGGTGAAGCGGCCTTTGCCGATGCGGTTGCCGTAGCGGCCGATCAGGGCGCCGAAGTACGGGCTCTTCGCGACGTAGTCGTCGATGGTGTCGAAGCCCAGGACGACGTTCTTGCGGCGGCCGTGCCGGTCGGGGAACTCCAGCGTCTGGACGATGCCGCCGTAGGAGAGGACCTTCAGCCGCGTGCCGCCGTTCTCCAGCGACCAGCGGTGGACCTTCGTGCCGTCGGCGAGCCTGCCGAAGAGCTCCTTCACCGGCTTCCTGCCTCCCGCGGTGGCCTGCGCCGTGCCGACCGTGGTGGTGGCGGCGATTCCCGCCGCCGCGCCTGCTATGACCGTGCGTCTGCTCAGTTCCATTGCGGCTCCCCGAAAGGAAGGGGCCCCGCCTGTGACAGGCGGGGCCCGAGCTGACTTACGAACCGGACTTGCGCTTGTTCCACACGTCGAAGCCGACCGCCGCGAGCAGGGCCAGGCCCTTGATGACCTGCTGCCAGTCGGTTCCGACACTGAGGAGGTTCATGCCGTTGTTCAGCACACCGAGGACGAGACCACCGATGATCGCGCCGAGGACGGTGCCGACACCACCGCTCATGGACGCGCCACCGATGAACGACGAGGCGATCGCCTCGAGTTCGTAGTTCACGCCCGCCTTCGGCGAGGCCGCGTTGAGGCGGGCGGCGACCACCAGACCCGCCAGGGCGGCGAGCACGCCCATGTTCAGGAATACCTGGAAGGTGATCCTCTTGTCCTTGACGCCGGACAGCTTCGCCGCCGGAAGGTTGCCGCCGATGGCGTAGATGTGCCGGCCGAACACGGCGTTGCGCATGACGTAGCCGTAGCCGACCACCAGGACGCCGAGGATGATGAGCACGATCGGCGCGCCCTTGTAGCTGGCGAGCAGCAGTGTGACGACCAGGACGGCGGCGATCAGGGCGACCAGCTTCAGCGCGAACAACCGCGCGGGCAGCACGTCGAGCGCGAACTCCTGCTGGCGGCGCCGGTCCCGCACCTCCTGCCACACCACGGAGGCGATGAGGACGAGGCCGAGGAGCAGCGTGAGGTTGTGGTAGTTGGTGGTCGGGCCGACCTCCGGCAGGAAGCCGTTGCCGATCTTCTGCAGCCCGTCCGGGAACGGGCCGAGGGTCTGCCCCTTGAGCAGGATCTCCGTCAGTCCGCGGAAGAGCAGCATCCCGGCGAGGGTGACGATGAACGACGGTATGCCGAGATAGGCGATCATGAACCCTTGCAACGCGCCCGCCGCCGCGCCCACCAGCAGGCACAGCACCACGGCGACCGGCCACGCCACATGGTGGCTGACCGTCAGAGCGGCCGCCACCGCGCCCACGAACGCGGTGAGTGAGCCGACCGACAGGTCGATGTGGCCCGCGATGATCACCAGCATCATGCCGATCGCGAGGATCAGGATGTAGCTGTTCTGCAGCACCAGGTTGGAGACGTTGCGCGGCAGCAGCAGGTCCCCGCCGGTCCAGATTTCGAAGAGGACGACGATCAGGCCGAGCGCGATCAGCATGCCGTACTGCCGCATGTTGCGGCGCATGCCGTTCAGCATCAGCTGGAGCAGGCCCTCGCCCGCGGCCGATCCGCTTCTGCCCGGAGGCGCGGGGGCCGGGGTCTTGGCGGTCACATCCGTGCTCATCGCGTTACCTCTTTGTCCTGTGTGTCCTTCGTCATCCGGCGCATCAGCACTTCCTGCGTGGCCTCGGCCCGCGGCACCTCACCGGTCAGCCGCCCCGCGGCCATGGTGTAGATGCGGTCGCACATGCCGAGCAGCTCGGGCAGCTCGGAGGAGATGAAGACGACCGCCTTGCCCTGCGCGGCCAGCTGGTCGATGACCGTGTAGATCTCGTACTTGGCGCCCACGTCGATGCCGCGGGTCGGCTCGTCCAGGATCAGCACGTCCGGACCCGCGAAGATCCACTTGCTGAGGACGACCTTCTGCTGGTTGCCGCCGGACAGCTTGCCCACCGGCTCGAAGACGGTCGGCGCCTTGATGTTCATGGACGTGCGGAAGCCCTCGGCGACCTGCCGCTCCTCGTGCTCGTCCACCACACCCCGCTTGGCGACCTTGTTCAGGGCGGTCAGCGAGATGTTCCGGTTGATGGTGTCGATGAGGTTCAGGCCGTACTGCTTGCGGTCCTCGGTGACGTACGCGATGCCGTGGGCGACCGCCTCTGCGACGGTCTTCGTACGGATCTCCTTACCGTGCTTGAGGACCGTGCCGCCCGCGTACCGGCCGTAGGTGCGCCCGAAGACGTTCATCGCCAGCTCGGTGCGCCCTGCGCCCATGAGGCCCGCGATGCCGACGATCTCCCCGCGCCGCACCTCGATCGACACGTCGTCAACCACCTTGCGCTGCTGGTCGATCGGGTGGAACACGGTCCAGTTGCGGATCTCCAGCGCCGGGGCCGCGCCCTCTTCCGGCTGGTGCGGGGTGCGCTCGGGGAAGCGGTGGTCGAGGTCGCGGCCCACCATGCCGGCGATGATCCGCTCCTCGGTCGTCTCCGGCGCCTTGACGTCGAGGGTCTCGATGGTGCGGCCGTCGCGCAGGATCGTCACCGAGTCGGCGACCTTGCGGATCTCGTTCAGCTTGTGGGAGATGATGATCGAGGTGATGCCCTGCCTCTTCAACTCCAGGATGAGATCGAGGAGTTTGCCGCTGTCCTCGTCGTTCAGGGCCGCCGTCGGCTCGTCGAGGATGAGCAGCTTCACCGACTTCGACAACGCCTTCGCGATCTCCACGAGCTGCTGCTTGCCCACGCCGATGTCGGCGACGCGGGTCTCGGGGTGCTCGTCGAGGCCGACGCGGCGCAGCAGCTCGGTGGCGTGCCTGAGGGTGTCGTTCCAGTTGATGAAGCCGCGCGTGGCGTGTTCGTTGCCGAGGAAGATGTTCTCCGCGATGGAGAGGAACGGCACCAGTGCCAGCTCCTGGTGGATGATGACGATGCCGTGCTGCTCGCTCGCCCGGATGTCCTTGAAGCGGCAGACCTCTCCCTCGAAGAGGATCTCGCCTTCGTAGGTGCCGTGCGGATGGACGCCGGAGAGCACCTTCATCAAGGTGGACTTTCCGGCGCCGTTCTCCCCGCAGATGGCGTGGACCTCGCCCTGACGCACGGTCAGTGTGACGTCCGACAGCGCCTTGACACCGGGAAAGGTCTTGACGATCGAGCGCATTTCCAGGACGGGTCCCGCCATGGTCGTGCCTTCCAGTCGGTGGTGGGTGCGGTTACTTCTGGAGCTCGGCCTCGGTGTAGTAGCCGCCGTCCACCAGCACCTGCTGGTAGTTGTTCTTGTCGACGCTCACCGGCTGCAGCAGGTAGGCGGGGACGACCTTCGTGCCGTTGTCGTACGTCTTGGTGTCGTTGACCTGCGGCTTCTTGCCCTTGAGGGCGTCGTCGACCATGGACGAGGCGACCTCGGCGAGCTTGCGGGTGTCCTTGTAGACCGTCTGCGTCTGCTCACCCGCGGTGATCGACTTCACCGAGGCCAGCTCGGCGTCCTGACCGGTGAGGACCGGCAGCGGCTTGCTCTTGCTGCCGTAGCCGTCGGACTTCAGTGCCGACAGGATGCCGATGGAGATGCCGTCGTAGGGCGACAGGACCGCGTCGACCCGGGCGCTCTTGTAGGAGGAGGTGAGGATGTCGTCCATGCGCCGCTGCGCGGTGGCGCCGTCCCAGCGCAGGGTGGTGACCTGGTTGAGCTGCGTCTGACCGGACTTGACGACCAGCTTCTTGCTGTCCATGTACGGCTTCAGGACGCTCATCGCGCCGTTGAAGAAGTACTTGGTGTTGTTGTCGTCGTTGGAGCCGGCGAACAGCTCGATGTTGAACGGGCCCTTGCCGTTCTTCAGGCCGAGCTTGTCGACGATGTAGTTGGCCTGGAGTTGGCCGACCTTCTCGTTGTCGAAGGAGGCGTAGTAGTCGACGTTCTTGGTGCCGAGGATCAGCCGGTCGTAGGCGATGACCGGGATGTTGGCGTCGGCGGCCTCCTGGAGCACGTTGTTCAGGGACTTGTTGTCGATGGCCGCGATGATCAGGCCCTTGACGCCCTGGGTGATCAGGTTCTCGATCTGGGAGACCTGGGTGTCCGGGTCGTCCTCGCCGTAGACGAGCTTGGTCCTGTAGCCCTTGGCCTTGAGGTTCTTGACGACGTTGTTGCCGTCGGAGATCCAGCGCTCGGAGGACTTGGTCGGCATCGCGATGCCGATGGTGGCGCCCTTGGTGCTGCCCGCCTTCTCCTTGCTGCCGCCCTCGCTGTTCTGCCCGCAGGCGGTCAGGGTGAGGGCGAGGGAGGCGGCTCCGGCTATCGCGGCGAGGGCGGCTCTGCGGTTGCGCATGGTCATCATCCTTGATGTGTGTGCCGGGCTCGGTCTGGTGGTCGAGACGCTCCCGGGAGTGGTGCGGTGGTAGACCGAGAAGGGTTATGTGGGATTGTGGGCGGCTGTGTCTTGTTCTGTGAAGGTGAATTTCCGGAACGTTATGCCGGGACGTCGAACCGGTTCAGCGGGCCGGGCAGCCGCGAACCGAGCGGCGCCATGTCGCCGTCCGCTCCGTGGCGTGCCAGCAGGTCCAGGGCGAGCCTGCCGCGCCGCACCCGTTCCCGGGCGGTGGCCAGGGTCAGCTCCCGCAGGTGGTGTCCGTACGGGTAGATGCCGGGAGCCTTGGACAGGCCGAACTTCAGATAGAGCGGTGCGCCGCGCCGGATCAGCTCGGCGACCTCGTACATCCGCACATAGCCGCCGAGATCGTCGGGGGCCTCGATGTACATGTCCATGGGGGCGCCGGACACCCGGCGGATCTCGGTGAGGTGATCGAGCGTCAGGTCGCTGGGCACGTTGATGGAGTCGGCACCCAGGCGCTCGAAGACGGCGTACGACGCCGGGTTCACCGGGCCGATCAGCGCGGACACCTTGAGGGTGGTGTCGGCCGGGATGATGCCCTGCTCGCGCGCCCGGTGCAGCGTCCACAGCACGCCCTCGTCGGCGACCAGCAGGCACTTGACGCCCAGCTCGGTGGCCCGTACGGCGTCTTCGACGCACCCGGCGACCGCGTCGTGGCCGCGGGCCCTGAGGCCGGCGCCGCGCGAGTCGGAGCGCACCGAGCCGCCGATGTCCCAGGTGCCGCGCGGGCCGGTGAACAGGCAGAGTTCGATGTCGCGTTCGTTGGTGGCCTCGACCATCTCGGTGATCTCGGCGTCGGTCAGCATCCACACGCCGCTGCCCTGGCTGATCCGGTGGATCGGCACGTCGAGCCGCGAGGACTCCTTGAGGACCACGGCCAGGGCCTCGGGACCCTCGCACGAGGGGATCTCGGTGCGCCAGCGGCCGCCGCCCGGGAAGCTGCGGGGCGAGGCGTCGGCGGGGTCGAGGGCGGGGGTGCTCAGGCCCAGCGCGGCGAGCGCCTGCTCACCGGGCCTGCGGGCTGCCGTGGCGGAAGCGTCGGTCACAAGCTGTCCTTCGTGTTCGGTATTTCGGACAAGGTTCGCGGCTCAGGGTGTGCGTCGAGCTGGGTGGTACGCCGGACACGGCGCCGTCAGGTCACGCCGTGACCGGTGCACGACTAGGGCCGGAGCAGGACCTTGCCGACTTTCGGGTCGCCGGCTCCGACCAGCTCGATGGCCTGCGAGAACTCGGCGAGCGGCAGTTCGTGGGTGACGAGCGGCAGCGGATCGAGCAGCCCGGCCGCGAACACCCGCACCGTGTGCGCCCAGGCGTCCGGCGGTGCCCCGAAGACTGTGTGCACCTCCAGCTGCCGCACCACGAGGTCGGTCGGGTCGAGCCCGTCGGCGCCCGGCGCCGGGATGCCCGTCAGCACCAGGCGCCCGCCGCGCCGGAGCAGCGAGGCGGCGGTGCGCGCGGCGTCCGCGGACCCGGCGGTCTCGATCACGACGTCGACGTCGTCGGGGAGCTCCTGGTCCTTGGTGCGGAAGTCGGTGGCGCCGAACTGCCGGGACAGCGCTGCGCGGTCGCCCCGGGTGCCGACGACCAGCAGTTCGGCCGGGGAGACCGCCTTCAGGAACTGCACGGCGAACATGCCGAGGGTTCCCGTGCCGACCACGGCCACCCGCTCGCCCGGCCGGGCGTTCGCCTTCAGCGCGGCGGCCGCGATGCAGGCGGCGGGCTCCAGGAGGGCGGCGGCGGTGAGATCGGCGTCGTCCGGCAGGACGTGCAGCAGCCGGGCCGGAAGCGTCAGCGTGGCGGCCATCGCGCCGGGCTGGGTGAAGCCGGTCTCCTCGTAGCCGGCGGTGCACAGGGTCGTCTCGCCGGCGTGGCAGCGGTCGCAGACCTGGCAGTTGCGGAAGCCCTCGCCGACGACCTTGCGGCCGACCACGCTCTCCGGCACCCCGGCGCCGACCGCCCGCACCGTGCCGGACCACTCGTGGCCGGGGGTGAGCGGGTAACGGACGTACCCCTCGGGCCGGTTGCCCTGGTACACCTCGCGGTCGCTGCCGCAGATGCCGACGGCGTGCACGGCGACGAGCGCCTCGCCGGGACCGGGGTCGCGTGGCGTGTGGCCCACGAGCCGGTGCGTGCCCGGCGCCTCGACGACGACGGCGGTGCTCACTTCGTGCCCTTCGGCCTGCGCTGCTCCCAGCCGTCGGCCCACAGGTCGAACCGGGCCTGCTGCTGCGGGAATTCGGCAGCAGCGTCGGTGTCCAGCTCGACGCCCAGGCCCGGCGCGTCGGACAGGTGGAAGTAGCCGTCGACGACCTCCGGGGCGCCCTTGACGACCTTCTTGATCTCCGCGTCCGCGAAGTCGTTGAAGTGCTCCAGGATCTTGAAGTTCGGGGAGGTGAAGCCGACTTGGAGACTCGCGGCGGTGAGCACCGAACCGCCCACGTTGTGGGGGGCGACCAGCATGTAGTGGGTCTCGGCGGTGGCCGCCAGCTTCCGGGTCTCCCAGATGCCGCCGATGTGGCCGACGTCGGGCTGGAGGATGTCGGCGGCCTGGTTCTCGAACAGCTCGCGGAACTCGATGCGGTCGTGGATGCGCTCACCGGTCGCGACCGGCAGGTCCACCTTCTCGGCGACCTTCTTCAGCGCCTTGGGGTTCTCGGGCGGGACCGGTTCCTCCAGCCACGCCGGCTTGAAGGGTGCCATCTCCTTGGCCAGCCGGACGGCGGTGGCGGGGGAGAAGCGGCCGTGCATCTCCAGCATCAGCTCGGTCTCCGGGCCGATGGCGTCCCGGACGGCCTCGATGAGGGAGACGGAGTAGAGGGTCTGCTCGTGGTCGAGCTCGAAGTGCCCGGTGCCGAAGGGGTCGATCTTCAGGGCCCGGTAGCCGCGGGTGATGACAGCCTGGGCGGCCTTGTGGTAGGCCTCCGGAGTCCGCTCCGTCGTGTACCAGCCGTTGGCGTACGCCTTGACCCTGTCGGTGACCCTGCCGCCCAGCAGCTGCCACACCGGGACGCCGAGGGCCTTGCCCTTGATGTCCCAGCACGCCATCTCGACGACCGCGATGCCGGACATGACGATCTCACCGGCGCGGCCGTAGTCGCCGTACTTCATGCGGCGGACGAGATCCTCGACAGCGAACGGGTCGGACCCGAGAATGTGGTTGGCCTCGGCCTCCCGCAGATAGCCGATCAACGCGTCGGTGTGGCCCAGCATCCGGGTCTCGCCGACTCCCGTGATGCCCTCGTCGGTGTGCACCTGTACGTACGTCAGGTTGCGCCACGGCGTCCCGACCACGTGTGTGCTGATTCCGGTGATGCGCACGGCAGTTGCCCCTCAGCTGTTCGAGATTTCGTCACACGTTCGAAATGCTGGCGTGACAGTAAGGAGGGGCCGCGGGGGGTGTCAATGGGTCGAACGGGTAACGGTTTCGGCAAACCTTTCGATGGCTCTTTCGGTCTCCCACAGAACCTTCACAGAGGCGCCTAGGAACGTTACCTACGGGGAACTTAGTCTTCCCGCGTCATGGACTACTGCCACCCGTGCCGTCGGCACCTGAACGGCGCCCTGGCCTGCCCGGGGTGCGGCGCACCAGCGGAGACGCTTCACGCCTACGCGGAGGAAGCGGACATACGTCCGCAGTCGGACGTCATCGAAGAGCCGTACGAGGACGAGGACGAGGACTTCGAAGACGACGGTCAGGACGGCCGGGGTGAGCCGCAGGGCCGGGCGGCCCAACGCCGGTCGCGAAATCGCGGGCGCGGAAGGGCCGGCGAGCGCACGGCGGGCGCGGCCGCGAGCCGTCGCGACCGCAAGGCCGCGGCGCACCGCAGGAGGCGGCGCCGGACCCTCCTGATCGCCGCCGGATTCGTACTGGCTGCGGGCGGACTGAGTCTCGCCGAGCTCGGTGTCGACGCGCCCGGGTTCTCGAGCCCGAAACCGGCGGCGGCCGGGGACGACACGGCGGACGGCGGCGGAACGTCGTCGGACACGGGTCGGACGGCCCAGCCGCTGGACGACACGGCCGGAACGGGCACCGGCGCGGGTACGGCTGCGCCGGACGCGTCGGCCTCCCCGTCGGCATCGAAGTCCGGGAAGGACAAGAAGACCAAGCCGGACAAGGAGACGGCCAAGCCTCAGCAGTCGGCGACGACGGGAACGGATACGGGTACGGGTACATCGGCCCCGGCGACCACGGCCGCACCCCCGCCGACGACCACCCCGACGACTCGGCCGACGCCGTCCAACCCGGCCCCGGACCCGACACCGACGAAGACGTGCAAGCGGTTCCTCTGGTGGTGCACGTGAGCCG